>CAZHZT010000047.1:0-38321 GCA_964537285.1 uncultured Saprospiraceae bacterium
TGTAAGTCAATTTTTTAGGACCGGCCTTATTCAATTTAGCTTTTTGGAAGGCTGGAAGCCGTTAAAAAATGAATACTGTTTGAGCCGACCTTAGGAGGCGAGTTTATTCATTTTAGGCTTCCAGCCTGTCAAAAAGCGTTAAAAATTGAATACAGCCTTGATTTTTTGCTACTTTTTTATCAAGAAAAAAGTAGATAAGGCATTAATCAGCAGCAAAATATAAAGATTTTTTATAAATATTTACCAAATGAAATCATCTAGAACCTTGTGAATTGAGTAAACCACTAGACAGTGAGGTTTTATAGTGGAGCAAAGCTCCACTATAAAACCTCACTATCCAGCCAACTTAAGAATTTGTACATCATCAATAGAACGACTCATAAGGAACAAATAGTTTGCCGAAAGTGTATACCTGACAAAGCATAAAGTCTTCTCCATCAACATCCATAAAGTAACGTTCAAAGGGAAGATTATCGGATGCAGGGATAGGATTGCCGGCTCCATCTAAAGTTGCCTTAGGAAAAAAACGGATGTGCCTTTCCTTGCCACCTTTTAATTCGAGATGAAGTTCACAAAAAGGCACCTGGTTTAAGACTTTTTCCTTTTTTGAGTAGTTATTTTCAAAAGACTCGCCATTAAGGTTTTGAAACTCACTTAAATAAGCTGTAATTTTACTTTGGTTCGCCTTTCCTTTAATTGGAGTTGTCGTTTCATAATAAGGCTCGATTGAATATGTAGCCCCTTTCTTTTCAATGATAAAAGATTTATTACGCTGCTTTGGATAAATGAGCGTAAGCGATTCAATATCATCTTTAGGATAATCAAGTACCATCTTATCGCGCCAATCATCTGTTTGAGGTTTAAGGAAGCGATCCCGCAGGTTGCCCATAAAGAACGGCATATGAGTCACATAGGGCTCTTCTGCCCCTTCCATAATCATATAGGTTCCCCTTTCATCATTGGTCATACCTCCCACGTAGAAGACCTTTAGTTTCTCGTCATTTTCCCCGTAAGCCTCCACTTTAATACCATTGGTTGCAAGGGACTTCACAGCATTTTTGGCTTCTTTATCATTCATCTGGTAGCGGATCTCCACATTCTTGAGCATTTCCAAAATAAGCGCAACATTATTCTGATGCGCCTTGTATTTTTTATTGTACATCCAGATATTCCCTTCTTTTTGCAAATCCACGGTATTGCCCATACGGTCGGCAATAAATATCCTTTTTACTTTTGAAATATCCCTCACGGCGAAATCTCTGTCGGAAACTACCGAACTCACTCTTTCTTTAGGTTTATTGCTAAAATAAAAAGCCGTTCCTCCAGCTAGTAGTACAAATAGGCCCAAAAGTATAATTGTAGTCCTGTTCATTGTAAAAATATTAGTGTTTAAAAAGACCTTCTACTTAAGTAGTTCGTTGCCCACAGCAGGCATTCACTCTTCTTTTATCCTACAAATCTCTTCCTTCGAATTCCTCTAAAAATAATTCCAAATACAATAAGAAAAGCCAAAGGAAGGCCTATGTTCAATAATTGCCATTGGAAACGTTCTTCTTCAGCTCTTACCGTATCCAAAAGGCGGAGTTTCACTTCTTTGGTACGTGCTTCAATCACCCCTTTTTCGTCAACAAGATACTCGATGGCATTGATCAAAAAGTCTTTGTTAGCAAAGGTATACCGATCATAACGGTTAAAACCTAAAGGAGCAAATGCGCCTGTTTCAGGGTTAACAGGATTCTTGGCAACATCTCCGTCGGAAACCACGATCATTTCAGTAGGAACACTTTTGCTTTTGAACTCCATCCCTAATTGGTCAAGCGTGGTTTGCATTCCCTCCGTGAGCCGATTATTGAAAACGGATGGAAACGTTCCTTCCAAAAGTACAGCAAGGTTCTGAAAAGGCTTGTTAAACTTCTTCGGATCCGGGTCATAGCGAAGGATCTCAAAGTTCAAACGAACCGGCCAAACTTGTATCCGGCTGTATTTAGAAGATTGGAGCAATACTGTTTTTTTCACCTCGGGCCCGGTATTAACCGTATCAATGCTGCTTGGAAAGAATAGATTTATTCGATCCAATCCCTTCACAATTGGATGATTCACCTTTGGGGACACCGCAGGGTGATAAAACCAAGGGAAATTTTCAATTTGCGGAGCATCACCCACGATTCCGATTACCTGAGGAATCGAGCTGCATTCTAAATCCAATACCAGGTTAGGCTGTAGCCGGACACCGTATTTAAACAGCTGATCGTCAAGGTTTAATTGATATTCCAAAGGAACATAGTTCCCCCCTCTTAAACTATCGAGATGTACTGCTAGCCGATCCAAAAGCCAAAGAACCTTCCCCCCGTTCATGATATACTGATCAATAAGGAACTTCTCTTTGTTGGAGAAGCTCGTTTGGGGACGCGCTATTACCAAGACCGATACTTTTTCAGGAATTTGGATAATCGTATCCAGGTCTACCCGGCCAATATTGTAAAAAGGCGCAATTGATTCAACCAGGTCTTTGGTTTGAAGCTCACTCAGTTCCCCCTTTCCTGAAGTAAAAACAATGGTCGGGCGTTTGGGAGCTTTTAATTTTTGGATTGCGTTCGCGAATTTATACTCCAGCAGACTGATCGAATTGTTTAAAGTTGTTTCCGGAAGTACTCCCGGGACTTCATTTTCAAGTAAGTTTATTGCGGTACGCCGACTACCATAATAGAGTATTGCATAAGGATAAATCAGTTTCTCAGTGGTTTCATCTGTTCCCTTCAATCGTAGATTAACCGGAACAATACCATCCTGGGCCAGCATCTGGCGCCGTTCGTTGATTTCTTTTGCACTGCCCTGGGCAGGATCATCGAAGCGATATTCTATTAGCCCCGACTGGCTCCTGAAGTCATCAAGTAACTCTTGCACAGCATTCCTGAGGCGCTTGAAACCGGCGGGGAATTCTCCCTCCAAAAGTACCTGGACATTAATAGGTTGTTCAAGAGATCTCAAGAGTTCATTTGTCGGTTCGGTAAGCGTATACCGTTTTTCCTCTGTCAAGTCAAGGTATCCATAGAATACATTGGCCAGAATATTTAAAAAAATCACGATGCCAACAGCTAGCACCGTTTGTATGATTGCTTGATTCCGCTTACTTGCAGCCATTTAATATTTTGATTTTCATTATCAAATTCTTCTTACCAATTTCTTCGCCCCAAAGAAACATATGTAAAAAATAAAAACACGCCTATTAAGCTTAAAAAATATACTATATCCCTACTATCAATCACCCCACGGCTGATCGAATCGTAATGGTAATCAATTCCTATCATTTGGATAATATCATCTATCCTGCCCTGAAAAACAGGCAATTTACTCAGGTAAAAAAATGCCCAATAGAAAAAGAAGCACAAAAATAAAGAAAGTAAAAAAGCAACGATCTGGTTGTTTGTTAAAGACGATGAAAACAACCCAAATGAAACGAAAGTCCCTCCCAGCAATAACAAACCCAGATAAGATCCCCAAATAGCTCCGGAATCAAGATTCCCCTTCGGAGATCCCAACTCATGTACTGTATAAAAATAGAGAAGCGTAGGTAAAATGGCAAAAAGAACTAAAGCTAAACTGGCTAAAAACTTACCTAGGATAATATCAGAATCTTTCAAAGGTTTTGTAACCAATAATTCAAGAGTGCCCGACTGGCTTTCTTCAGCAAATGAACGCATTGTAATAGCTGGAATCAAAAACATAAAGATCATGGGAGCTATGAAAAAAAGCTGGTCTAGAGTGGCGTAATTATAGTTCAATATGCTGTAATCGGGAAAAACCCAAAGAAACAGGCCCATAATTAACAGAAACACTCCGATAACTATATAACCAGTTAATGAACTAAAGAACGTACTAATTTCTTTTGAAAATATGGAATACATACTAATTATTGGTATTTACTTTTACTACGTTCCGATCATTATAGATCAGTAAGCATTTAAACAATTTTTCTTCGGCCTCTTTTGACGACAAATCCTGGATGGTTTTCACCAATTGTTCATCATCCTGTATCCAATTGACAAAACTTTCAACCGTAAAATCGGCAATTTCACCGGTTCCAAAATGCAATAGCTGACGATTGCGAATCGTTTCTATGTTTTCTACTGTCCCTTCCCGGAACGGACGCCCCGTCAATGGGTTATACGCTTTTATGACGACCTCCTTCGTCTCGCGCGTTTCAAAGACAAAATAACAAAGCTTCCCTCGGATACTTAGCGCGGAGTATTCAGAGTAATCCGAATCTACATCTTTCACAATGCGTAAAAAAGGGACCCCCTTGTAAGAAAAACCCCATATTTTATCCTCTAAAGTATCCTGAAAGGACAGGAAGTAGACAATCGCCGATTGTTTATCCGGATGCACAAATAATTCGGTATGTGTATCTTCCCATTCTATATCCGGCTCATTTGCCTTGAAGGATTCGATGGAGAAATAAAGCCCGTCTTTAAATTTGAAGTCATTATTCAATACAACCTTCTCCTGGCCGGACAGCCCCAAAGGTGCTGCCCCCAAAAAAAGGATCAAAAATGTGTAGCAGAGAAATTTCATTTTAGGACTTTGTTAATTTATGGAAAACATCCTCAACACTAAAAACTTCTTTGTGCATTTCCAGGATTCGAACACCTTTTTCCGATGCTAAATCGAAGAGCGCCGGGCGAAGATCAACATTGCTATCGCTGCTTACACGCAGTTTATTCCCTTCAACGAACTCGACCTTTTTAACTCCTTCAATTTTTTTCAGGACAGCATGCTCCAAAGCTTTGTCAAATTCGATAGTCAGCACAGTTTCTCCACTTATCAGCTTTTCCAGGCGATCAATAGAATCATTAGCCACCAGTTTCCCTTGATTAATGATAATCACACGATCACAAATTGCTTGAACTTCCTGCATAATATGTGTAGAAAAAACAACCGTCTTTTCTTTGCCAAATTCTTTGATCAGCTGCCGAATTTCTACCAATTGGTTAGGGTCAAGGCCAGAAGTAGGTTCGTCAAGAATGAGCACTTGTGGATCATGCAACATGGCCTGAGCCAATCCTACCCGCTGCCGATATCCTTTGGAAAGCGCACCGATTAATTTTTTCTGCTCCCTTTCCAGTCCTGTTCGCTCAATCATTTCAGCAATGCGTGATCGCTTATTCTTCACCTTGTGTATGCCGGCAATAAACCATAAATATTCCTTCACATACATTTCCTTGTACAAAGGATTATGCTCGGGCAAATAACCAATCGACTTCCGAACCTCAATAGGCGCTTTTGCAGTATCGTACCCACACACACTAACTTTCCCCATTGTTTGGGGAAGATAGCAGGTGATCACTTTCATAGTCGTCGTCTTTCCGGCTCCATTGGGCCCCAAAAACCCCAGGACCTCTCCTTTTTTAACTTCAAAACTAACATCATCAACTGCTTTCTGATGACCGTATATTTTAGTTAATTGATCTACAATGACTGACATAGGTACTTTCGTATAGTTTTTAGCAAAAAATTGAACTGAGCGATTTAGTTCCTGAAGCACTAGGGACTTTAGACGTTTCGATAGCTGAAAAGTTCTCACACACTAAATCGCCTAAACTCTCTAAGCTCCCTTCAAACGCCTGCAAAATTATTTAATTATACAGGCATTTTATAATTTTGGTTCACAACATCCTTTCACAGGCTCATCGCCTGTTCTGTTCACACAGCAAACCATATGCTTTATTGAGCAAAAGTAAAGTTTCAAATTGAATATGGGCAAGTCTTAAAAAAATGTTAATAAATACTTTTAAAAAGTAGAATGTGGATTGATTTTTGGCCTTATATTGGATAATTCATGTTTTGAAATCGTTTTATAGACTTGTTCTGTAAATGCTTCCGAAGTATACTAACTTTTTCTGTTCTTAGGATGGAGCTATTTTGGAGATAGACAGGCAATTATCTGCCTCTCTCCTAAAATAGCTCCTTCTCAAGAACAGCGATAAAATAAGATGAACCCTTCCAGGAAGGTTATCGTAGCAAATCATTATTTGGATTATCATATTATGCTCAATTATGAATACAACATTAGAAAAAAAAGAAGCAACAAAAAGCTTAAACCCAATTCCAAGAAGCCAAGCACTAGAAGAGACCATTCAGTATTTTAAAGGAGACGAGCTCGCAGCAAATGTTTGGATCAACAAATACGCTCTGAAAGACAGTTTTGGAAACTTATACGAAAGCAATCCGGATCAAATGCACCGTAGGATTGCCAAAGAAATTGCCCGGATCGAGGCCAGGTATACCAATCCACTTTCTGAGGAAAAAATATATGAGCTCCTGAAGGACTTTAAATATATTGTCCCTCAAGGTAGTCCGATGGCTGGAATAGGTAATAATTTCCAGCTTTCTTCCCTCTCCAACTGCTTTGTCATCGGCATGGCGGCCGATTCTTACGGCGGAATTATTAAAGCAGATGAAGAACAGGTACAACTGATGAAGCGACGTGGCGGGGTTGGCCAGGACCTCTCGCATATCCGCCCTAAGGGAAGCCCGGTTATGAATAGTGCGTTGACCTCTACCGGCATTGTACCTTTCATGGAGCGCTATTCCAATTCCACCAGGGAAGTGGCGCAAGATGGAAGAAGAGGTGCCCTTATGCTAACGGTTTCTGTGCAACACCCCGATGCAGAGGACTTCATTGATGCTAAAATGGACCTGGGTAAAGTAACGGGAGCCAATGTATCTGTAAAAGTGGATGATGAATTCATGAAGGCCGCCTTGGCTGGCGAAAAATACCAGCAACAATTTCCGGTAGAATCTGAAAATCCCACTATGGTAAAAGAAATTGAAGCGACCGAACTTTGGAACAAGATCATCCACAATGCCTGGAAATCCGCTGAACCCGGAGTGCTTTTCTGGGATACTGTTTTAAATGAATCCGTTCCCGATTGCTACGCCGACCTCGGCTACCGGACAGTCTCCACCAACCCTTGTGGAGAAATACCTTTATGCCCTTATGACAGCTGTAGGTTATTAGCCATCAACCTGTACAGCTACGTTGAAAACCCTTTTACCGATAAAGCGTCCTTCAACTTTGAGCTTTTTGAACAACACGCACAATTAGCGCTCCGTATTATGGACGACATCATTGACCTGGAAATCGAAAAAATTGATAAGATCTTAGAAAAAATACAAAAAGATCCGGAGCAGAATGATATCAAAAACACTGAAATTGAGCTTTGGCACAAAATTGGAAAAACTTGTGTGGAAGGAAGACGGACGGGCATAGGAATTACCGCTGAAGGAGACATGATGGCCGCTCTGGGTTTAAGGTATGGCAGTGATGAAGCCATTGATTTCTCCGTTAAGGTGCATAAAACGCTGGCTTTAAACGCTTACAGATCTTCTACTTCTCTTGCTCAGGAGCGTGGTGCTTTCCCTATTTATGACAGTAAGCGGGAATCAGACAATCCTTTTATTTCAAGACTCAAAACACTGGATCCGGAATGGTATCAATCCATGCAGGAACACGGCCGCAGGAACATTGCCCTCCTGACCATAGCCCCTACCGGAACGACTAGTTTAATGACACAAACGACATCTGGTATTGAGCCTGCCTTCCTAGTAAGTTATACGCGCCGAAGAAAGGTTAACCCAAATGATAAGGACGTTAAAGTTACCTTCGTCGATGAAGTAGGTGATAATTGGGAAGAATACAATGTTTTTCATCATAAATTCCTCACCTGGCTTCAAGAGAATGGCTATGACATGGATGAAGTCAGATCGATGAAGCCAGAAGCACTAAACAGCATTATTGAGAAGTCGCCTTATCACAAAGCAACAGCCAATGATGTCGATTGGGTACAAAAAGTAAAAATGCAGGGAGCTATCCAGAAATGGGTGGATCACTCCATTAGTGTAACGGTAAATGTACCTGAGGAAACTACTGTAGACAAAGTAAAAGAAATTTATCAGACTGCCTGGAAAGAGGGATGTAAAGGTTGTACCATTTATCGCGATGGTTCCAGAACGGGTGTATTGGTTTCGGATAAAGATGCTCAAAAGAATGGCAACAATCCTCAATTTGTAGAAACGATGCCCCCCAAGCGTCCGAAAAAGTTAGAGGCTACGCTCGTTCGTTTTAAAAACAATGACGAAAGTTGGTTGGCTGTAATTGGCCTGGTTGACAAAAGGCCCTATGAAGTATTTACCGGTAGAGCTGTAGATACCTTCCGCCTACCACCTTATGTTGAATCAGGTTGGGTAATCAAAAACAAGGACGACAACGGTAAGAATCGCTATGATTTTCAGTTCCTGGATCGCGAAGGCTATCGCGTAACCATTGAAGGACTTTCCAGATCTTTTGACAAAGAATTCTGGAATTATGCCAAATTGATTTCGGGAGTACTACGCCACGGAATGCCGCTAATACATGTGGTAGAACTTATCAATGGCCTGAATGTAGAAGAAGAATACATCAACACCTGGAAAAATGGCGTGGTCAGAGCCCTCAAGCTATTCATTCCGGATGGATCAAAAGCAGCGCATAGCCAATGCAGCGAATGCGGTGATCCCGATGGTTTGATCTACAAAGAGGGGTGCTTAATTTGCAAGAGCTGTGGCTATTCAGAATGTGGTTAAGTAGTTCACGGAATTAAACTACATAACCATATGATGCTCTTTTGCGCTGACTCTGCGTTGCTCAAAGCCTTGCTTAACATGGGCTAAGCGCGGTTCTCGCGCCTTGATTCAGCGCAAAATAGCTATCATCTGTTTGGTAGCCCAATTCCGTGAACTACTTAATATTTTTAGTTTTTTTATTTATAGATCCAATAATCGGGCTCCGCCCGATTATTGGATCTATCTACCCACCTATCGTTGCCATAGAATCTTGAGAAGGCCTTCCGAATGCACGCCTGCTTTCCGCTTCAAAACCATCTTTGGCCCGATTTCCTAAAGCTTCCGTCAGGGCTACGCCCAATTGATCATCGGTAGCACCTGCACGCATTAAATTTTTGATGTTAAAAACACCATCACCATACAAGCAGGTCTTGAGCACGCCCTGAGGGGTTAATCGAATGCGATTACAAGTGCCGCAAAAAGTACGGCTGAAAGCCGGGATCACTCCGATAGTACCCTTAAAACCCTTAATCTGATAGTTTAAAGAAGTAGAGTTTGGTGCATCCTTTAATTTTGTGAGCTGGTAACGACTTTCAATGTGCTCAATAATTGCCCTAAAATGCCAACGCAGAGCTTGTTGTGCCTGGGCTCCCGTACCATTAAAAGGCATTTCCTCTATAAAGCGGACGCTAATAGGAGCATCTTTCGTCAAAGCTACCATCGGAAGGATATCCTCATCATTTTTACCATCCATCACAACGGCATTGATTTTCGTAGGTATTTGATGCGCAAGCAATTGATCCAACGTTTTTAATACTTTATCCAACTCATCACGTCTGGTAATTTCAAAAAACCGATCTCGATCAAGGCTATCCAGGCTTAAATTAACGGAACGAACCCCCATTTTCTTTAAGTCCGGAACCAAGCCGGAAGTAAGAGTGCCATTTGTAGTAATATTTAATTCATCGATTCCTTTTATGGAGCTCACCTTATACAGAAATGGCAACATCCCCTTCCTAAGAAAAGGTTCTCCTCCCGTAATGCGCACTTTACTAATACCATAATGGGCAAAAATGCTTACGATCCGAATCATTTCTTCATAAGTAAGCAATTCTTTTCGGGCAACATATTCGATGCCCTCTTCGGGCATGCAATAAAAGCACCTCAGGTTGCAGCGATCAGTCACTGCAAGCCGTAAATAATTAACTACTCTCCCATGGTTATCAAACAACATATAAGCCTGTTTTTTTCTTTATTCAATAGACTAGTGGCGAAATCTCTTTTAGAGGGAGGCCGAAAGGATTATTTTGCTTCGCAAAATAATCCTTTCGGCCTCCCTCTAAAAGGAATTTCGCGCCGTAGGCGCGTTTATTTTTCAAAGCGAGAATCGCTGATACACTAGACTTGTTCTGAAATAGTTTCATAAGCAAAAAAGGAAGGATTTTGGTTCCAATCAAGGAATGGCCGTAGCCTAATAGCCTGAGCTATTAAGGCGAGGACAAGACGCAGAGAGGAATCTAAAGATACCTTTTTTGCTATAACAACTTAAAGTCTAATAAAGCTAGACAACTTTTCAAAATAATTCAAATATTCCACTATTTTGTGGCGTGCGAAAATGATTTTCCCTGATAATTAACATACTATTTATGAAAATTAAAGTTCTGGCCTTTGGCGTCGCAAAAGACATCATCAAAGGCTCTTCGGTAACGCTCGAAATTGGTAAAAACGCATCAATCAGGCACTTAAAGAAAACCCTTTGCAATGAATATCCTAAATTTAATGAGATCAAGTCCTTTGCCATAGCCGTAAATACTGAATATAAAACGGATGATTTTAACTTATCTGAAGCAGACGAAGTCGTCATCATCCCACCAGTTAGTGGTGGATAAAAAAAACGCAGCCTAAAATGATAGATATTCAGCTACTTAATGAAGCACTTTCTACCGATAGTTGCCTTAAATTCATCCAATCCGACCAATCCGGAGGAAGTTGTATTTTCATTGGAACGGTACGAGATAATACTAAAGGTCGAAATGTGGTTCATCTGGAATTTGAAGCTTACGCCCCAATGGCTATATCTGAAATGAGGAAGATCGCCGAGAATGCTTTAAAAAAATGGGATATTGAAAAAGTTGCCATTCACCACCGAACAGGATTGTTGAAAATCGGTGAAATCCCCGTCATCATTGCAGTATCTGCCCCTCATCGAAAAGCAGCTTTTGAAGCTTGCCAGTATTGTATTGATACGTTAAAAGAGACCGTTCCCATTTGGAAAAAGGAAATCTTTGAGGATGGCGAAGTCTGGGTAGCGGCTCATCCATAAAAATTATCATTGATTGTCGGTTTGGAAATTAATTTATGCTGCCGGAAGGCAGCATTTCCATTGAATTACCTAAAGAAAAAGTCTTCGCACCGCAGGTGCGTTCATTTTTCAATCCAAGAATTAAGGGATCAGGAAAATAATACCCTACCCATTTTACTTGTCCTTTTTTCCTCAGGCTGTGTTGGAAAGCCTCGCCGTACCTTTGGGTCCCGAAGGCATTCGGGACAAGTTATGCCTACGTTTTCCGCCTAGCCTGAGAAAAAAATTACTTCGCAAAATTTGGGTAGCTTATTAATTGCCTAATCCCTAAAATAAAATTACGTTCTTTGACAAATTTTGTGGAGTTTAAAAATGATAAAACCTGAATGCCCTGGTGGCTGAACGGGTTATCATTTTTAAACTTCATTTTATCACAATTTATGTCAAAGAACCTAAAATTATAACACATATATAAACATGAAAGCTTTAATCCATCTCACTATTTACTTTTTTTGCGGCATATTATTTTATTCTTGCGACCCTAATCCTGAATTAGTAAAGGAGCTTGAAGCCTGTCAAAAAAGGCATAAGGAATCGGTAACAAAATTGAATAGAATAAGGCAGCAACAAGCAAAATTCACGCCGAACCTGTTTCATATCGTTTATTTTGACCTGAAAGACAACTTGAGGCCACAAGATATTAAGCTATTCAGAGCATCCCTTGAAATGCTAGGCGCCATTGATGAAGTTGGGCTGCTTAATTTTGGAGAATATACAGACCTTGGAGATGATAGAGCTATGAAAGGTTACGAATATGTTATGTACATGGGGTTCAATGATGAAGAAGGTTACAGACGATACCAAAACGATGAACGCCATATGGATATTCGTAGTAATCTTAAACAATACCTGGCAGGGCCTCCGGTAACATACGATTTTTTGGCGGTGAAAGAGTAGGAATATAAGGGGTAATTAAGCATATAGCTTCCCAACATGAGTCATCCCGAAAATTCGGGATGACTCATGTATATACTCTTTTTAAGGTTGCCCCTCCTTTTTTCTTAACTCCACCTCATGCACCGCATCCTTAACCCTTCCCCCTTCACCTACCACAAACTCCCCTTCTACCCCATCCACCTCATAAATCTCTATACCCTGCCATTTTCCACCGCAATTATTTTCCAAAATGCCCCCATCCAGAATAAGCTTGCCGCCGGGGTGGATGACAATTTTAGAGGCTATAGGCATGGACAAACGGCACAAAACTCGTAATTCTCCCCCTTTTTTAATAATTAAATGGCCTTCTAAATCCTTCGCATCATCCCAGATGACAGTATCTTCGATGGATATATTTTTCTCTTCATTGAGCTCGCACCAAACGGGTTCCAGCATTTTGTGCATGCGCCCTCCTTTATTGGAAAAACTATAGTGCACTCTTCCTATCTGACAGGGAGACCAGGCACTCATACTGGCATTATAATCCATAACATTATTGGAGATAAAGGAATCACAAGGAGGTTCTCCCGTATTACTCCAGCAATTGGGATGAATAGGGGTATCATCGCAGCCATCTCCGCCTCGCCAGCTATGTCGCAGGCTCAGACAATGGCCAATTTCGTGATTAAGTAATTTTATAGCTTCCCAGGGGCCTGACTCCTTGTAATGGAACCAACTGACCAGTTTCACCCAGGGCCCCATACCAACGCCATTGCCTGAAGGACGATAAGTCGGCGATTTCAGACTATCTACGTGATGGGCCATGAGAAAAATGTTTACCACACTGTCTTTTTGAAGGCCATATTTTTCGTAAACCTGATCGTTGTAGTAATTTCGTTTTTTACCCCGATTAATGAGATAATATAATTCATCGTCATAATGGAAATAAATCCCTTCGCTTTCCGGATGCCCGGGAGCAGGGGTAAGCTGATATCTGTACCGCTGAATTATAGCAGGCGTGTTATTTCCCGGGGGTAGATTCATTTTCACGTTATTCCAAAGCCGAATATTGGCTGCACCAATTGTTCGTTTTATAAAGTCACGTCCTTCTTCTTCTGAAAAATTCGCAGTCGAATCTGAGTTGTTCATAACATGTACGTTGATTCGCAGGATCCTTACAGGGGTATGGTGGTAGTTATTAGTGTCGGGAATGTAATTCAGGGGGTCCCTGCAAACGCCCGGACTATAAAGGCTGTTTGGGAGCTCAACCACCTCTGCTTCCGAGACAAAAAAATGACCGATTTGCGATTGAGGGGGGGTTCTCGCAGGGCTGCAAGAGGAAATCAGATAAAGAACATTGAGTAGAAGAATAAATCTAACCATAAACTATCAGTAGGTTTGCATTATATTTGCCAAAAAACAGCTGGAATATGAAAATTAAACTTTTTACACTAATAACATTAACCTCCATTTTCTTGATGGCTTGTGGGTCAAAAAATCCACTTCAAGAAATTGAAGATTTGGAAAAAAGCATTCAGGAAGCTCCCTCAAAAGAGGATATGCAGCTTCTTGTTTCTAAGTATTTGAAATATGTAGACGAACATCAGGAAGATAACGAAAAATCTCCTGATTTCTTACAAAAGGCGGCTAGTTTAAAATACAAACTGGATGAAATCAGTACTTCTGCTGAAATTCTTCGCCAGAGTGTTAAGTCTTACTTCGCTTCCAGTAACACGGATGCCAACATTATAGCGCTCACCAATATGCACATGCTTCATTTGAATAATGATGACAATCGCGACTCACTCAACCGGCTTTTCAAGAACAGTTTTCCTTCGGAAGCGGAAATGGATAAAAAATTAACGGCGTTGATCCAACAACAAAGCAAAATTTCAACCGATTCCGCTACCCAGAAAATCAACCAGGAGGCTGCATTGAATTACATGAACCTGAGCGAAATGTATGGAATGCTTCTTCCTGCGGCTCCGCTGGCTCCTGAAAACCTTCTTGAGGCAGCAAAAATGGCAGAGTACTTCAAGCAATATGAACGCGCCCTTAGCCTTTACGCTTTTGTAGCTCAACAGTACAAAGATCCAAATACACGTGGGAACGCTATGTTTATGAGAGCTTTTACCATGGATGATAAACTCTCTCGTCTCGATGATGCAAAGCTAGCATATATCGAATTTATTGAAGAGTATCCCGAACATCCTCTAAATAAAGACGCTCAGTTTTTATTAAATAATTTAGGAAGAACGGAGGAAGAAATCATTCAGAGCTTTGGGAAGTAAGTGACAGAAAAGTATTGAAACTAAAATAGGGATGGGCAATGCCCATCCCTATTTTAGTTTCAATACTTTTCTGTCAAAAGGATCAAGTGCTGTACCCATCACTTTAGCTTCTGCCTCAATACGATATTCAGATTTAACAGATTTGAGCCATTTTGCGAGCCCGACCATTCCTTTCGTCAAAAAGTTCTGTTCCTGAAATTTATCCATATTAGATTTCAACAGATCGAAAGGCAATGAAAAGGGAATTTCAATAGCTTCATCGGCCTGCACCTCTATGGCTCTGTTTATTTCCAGCTCTCCCAGAACGTACTCGTCGATTCGTTTTTTTGCCTTTTTGCCCCTTGAATATCGTTCAACCAGGTAAATGCTTATGTATTGTACCTTTTGAGCATGCTTAGATTCAAAGCGAATATGTCCCTGGATGATGCCTGCATTTTTATTGATTTCATCCGGTACGACTAATTTAAGTTTTACCCCTTCGATTCCAAGCCACTGTTTGACTTTTCCGATCATAAACTACATAGAGTTAATAGTTCTTTGACAAATCATTCTTCTGCCTTTTCAAAACACGTAAAAGGTCGAAGCTATAACAACTGTAATTTATACTTTGTAGCAGAAAATCTCAATTTTTATATATCAATTCAAGTGGAATGGCGACGCAGAATCCTTTTCCCCCGTTACGTTAACCGTTTCCCGTTAACCGTTTCCCGAATAACTCCCTACCATTCTTTGGTGCCAACTCTCCTTCAAGGGTTTTAGCCAGAGATTTTCAAAATCATCTTTTATGTTGACCAGGTTGTCAAAAACAAGAGTATTTTCATTGATCTTTCCCTCTTCAAAAAGCTGACTGAAAGAATTATGAGGAACAGAAACAACTTTATCATCTTGCTTAAAAGAAAATATTAACCGATCAAACAAGTTGACACCATACCTGGATTCTATGGACTGAATGAAACGGACAGAGGAGTCGATAGAACATCCGCTGGCTCCTGCTTTCGACTCATCAACCATTAAGACGATAAATCGATCGTAAAAGACCTTTCCAAATGCAGCAAGCTTGTTATTATGGCTAACCCACTGATCTACAAAGTTTTCAACATTAGCATTGATTTCATTAATTTCATCAGCTGTAAAAGCCCGATCACTTTGATAAATCCAAACGCGGCTATGCGCCGGTAAAGCTTCAAAAGAAGTCATTTTTCCTATTTTTGATTATTAGACTTGTTCTGCAGTTGCTCAATGGGTGTATTCCATTTTGTCGCTGCCAGAAAGAAGAGAGATTATTTTTAGGGAGAGGCACGCTTCCGCGCGCCTTTCTCTAAAGAAAACACCTTCTCAAGAACAGCGACAGAATGAAATGCACCCCATCAACACCTACTGAATAAGTCTATTATTTACAATAAGTTCCGCCAGATCATAAACCATGACCTGATCTTGTTTTTCATTGGCTTTCACCCCGTCAGTCATCATGGTCATACAGAACGGACAATTTACGGCAATTACTTCTGCTTTTGTTTCCAGGGCTTCTTCAACTCTTTCCATATTGATTCGTTTATCGCCCGGCTCATCCTCTTTCCACATCTGAGCGCCTCCTGCTCCGCAACAAAGACCATTGGTCTTACACCGCTTCATTTCAACAAGCTCCGCATCTAAGGCCTCCAATACTGCACGTGGAGCTTCGTAGACCCCGTTTATTCTGCCGAGATAGCAAGAATCGTGGTAAGTTATCTTTTTACCCTTGAATGACTTTCCGTCTTTTAATTTTAAACGTCCTTCATTTATCAATTGTTGTAGGAAGCTGGTATGATGCAGCACCTCATAATTTCCTCCCAGTGCAGGATATTCGTTTTTAATGGTATTAAAACAATGCGGACAAGCTGTTACAATGCGCTTCACATTGTACATATTGAGGGTTTCAATATTTTGTAATGCCATCATTTGAAATAAGAATTCATTGCCGGCTCTTCGGGCCGGATCACCGGTGCAGCTTTCCTCATTTCCAAGTATAGCAAACTCAACGCCCACTTCATTAAGAATTTTACTGAAGGCTACGGTTACCTTTTGGGCCCGGTCATCAAAACTGCCTGCACAACCGACCCAAAAAAGCACTTCCGGTTCCTTGCCTTCCCCAGCAAGCTGGGCCATTGTAGGTATTTTCATATTAACTATTTTTTTTTAATTCGCACTAACAGCAATGCTCGGTTTGAAAACCGCAAATCGAATTTATGCCGCTAAGCGGCCGTTTTTTCTTTAGATGCATCAG
Organism: uncultured Saprospiraceae bacterium; assembly: GCA_964537285.1. Taxonomy (GTDB): domain Bacteria; phylum Bacteroidota; class Bacteroidia; order Chitinophagales; family Saprospiraceae; genus CAZHZT01. The sequence goes on from CAZHZT010000047.1 coordinate 16,394, forward strand.
GACTGGCCAATTTTGCAGAGCAAAATTGGCCAGTCCTGATGCATCTGAAAAGAATTTTCTCACCGAAGGCGCGATCATTTTTCAAAGTGAGCATCGCTGGACAGCAAACTGAACAATAATTACTAATTTTTAACCAATTTTCCCGTTTTAATGAGGTTACCGCTCAGGTCTTTTATTGCAAACCAATAGAGTGCATGGTGAGGCAGATCCTGATCTTGCACGATATGTTTATTGCCATTCAAGGACGCGGTGTGAATCAATTTTCCATTTAAATCGAAAATCTCAAGATTTAAATTGTTTTTTTCAGACTGATTCCATTGAAAGATCACCTCACCGTCCGTAGGGTTTGGGTACACCTCCAAGCCAATAGCTGTTTGATCAACATTTTTTTGTGCGGTCACCAGCCACTCATCGAATAAAGTTTGAACCGAATCTATTGGTTCTACCGCCAATGGAGTAGATTTCACGTTGATGTCCAAAAAGAAATTGTCAGGAGCATCACCTGGCAAGGCAACGCGGACAAATGCAGATAAGGAAGAAACGCCTTCATCCAGACAACGGGTATCAGCCCCGGGAACATTAGCTCCCTGAAGGGCTGCCATTAGTTTTTCTGCCAGTGTTCCTTGTGTATTCAGGAAACCTGCTTCCATATCATCCAGGATGGACTGCCCCAGAAGGATATTTCCCTGGATAGCGTAGTTTGGCCCCACAATATGATTGGCGTAAGCATCGCAATTCACACCGGTATAAGCAACTGACCTGGCTTGTCCCATGGAGTCAAGATCGACGATACCATACTGACGATAAGTGTTGTCAAAGAACCCGCATTGATCATTGGCCAGCACATAATCTAAGGCTTCCTGAGGCGAATTGCCTAAATTTAATTGAGCAATGCCGTTATTTAAGTTTATGTTTGGAATACACGCATAAGCTTGCGAGTTCATACCTCCTCTCCCCGGGATGAGATCATTAATGATGATCACTCCTCCGCACCCCCCGCAATCATCATCATCGATGCAAGAAGCTCCTGCTGCTCCGACAGCACCGGTTTCAGGATCTACAGCTACGATTGAAAAGGTATCCTGGCCTGTTAAGTAAGGTAACAAGAGAAGGACGAATATTGATGAAAGTAAATTTCTTAAAAGCATAACTCAATTTTTTTAATTGGAAAAAAACTATTCACTGGCATTCATTGCATCGATTGCCCATTTATCGCGATCGTAAGGAATTTGCCAGGCCGCGTTGCTATTTTCTATAGCATTGAACAGAGGCATCCAATCTTGTGGGCCGGCAGATTCTGTCAATATTTCATAACGACGTAATTGCAGGATAGGATCTAATGGATTGATGAGCACCGGGCAAGCTTCTACACAAGCATTACAAGTAGTACAGGCATGAATTTCCTCTCTGCTGATATAATCGAAGAGCGACTTTCCATCCTGGTAATTGTCTTTTGTCAAAGGTTTTTCAGCATCCGCCTTGAATTCATCTTTGCCTGATTCTATATTTTTGCCAATTTCATCTGCGCGATCGCGAATATCCATCAGTATTTTTCGGGGAGAGAGTTTTTTGCCCGTTAAGTTGGCCGGGCAAACGGAAGTGCATCGCCCACATTCCGTGCATGAATAGGCGTCCATGATGTTTTTCCAGCTTAGTCCTAGCACATCATTTGCTCCAAATTCAGGCAGTTCTTCATCCATTCCTCCCCCACTTCCGTCATCTTCAACAAGCCCCATCATCATTTTTACTTCGTTCATAATTTCAGGCATGTTTTGCATTTCTCCTCTGGAGTTTAACTTAGCATAGTAAGTATTCGGAAAGGCAAATAAAATGTGTAAATGCTTGGAATAAGGTAAGTAATTGAGGAATACAAGTACTACCACTATATGTCCCCACCAACCGATACGTTCCATCAAATGCAGTGTTCCTTCCTCTGTTCCAGCCCATAGAGGTGAAATGAATTGAGTTATGGCGAAACCATATTCGTTATCATGTAAGGCCATATCGGCGCTATTCATAAGGCCGATGAAAAATATGAGCGCAATTTCCAGATAAAGAATGATGTTGGCGTCTTGAAACGGCCATCCTTTCATTTCTGGTTTGCGGAAGCGAGGGATATACAGAAGGTTACGGCGAACAAGGAAAATAATAGTTGCTATCAAGGCCAATAAAGAGAGTACTTCTATTGTACTAATGACAAAAGTGTAAAACCCGCCTAAAGAAGGCCAGAAGAAGCGGTGAATGCCTGTTACTCCATCAATAAGGATTTCGATCAGTTCGATTTGAGTAATGACAAAAGCTGCGTATATAAAGAAGTGAAAAACTGCAGGCAACCAATTTTTGAACATTTTTGATTGACCGAAGGCAACCAAAAAAACATTTCGCCATCTTTGCGCGGAATTTCCTGAGATTTCTTCAGGTTTGCCCAGTAAAATATTTTTTCTGATCTTGAGAAACTGCCTGGCAGCAATAGCAACAGCTCCTCCGAAAATCAATATGAAAAGAATTTGTTGTATCATTTATAGTATAAATCTATTGTTTTTAAAAAAGTCGAGCTATTTTAGTAAAAACTTTTGATTATTCCGAATTTTAATACATATGAAACTACTAGGAAAAGACCAAATTCTGCAAAAAACCAAGCGTCTAAGCATCGAAATACTGGAAAATAATTTTGATGAAAAAGAAATTATTCTTGCAGGGATCAACAATAGCGGGTGGAGCTTTGCTCAGAGTATTCATCAAAACCTGGTAAAACTTTCCGATATTGACATTAAGCTTACCCGGATTCGCCTGAACCCAGCCAATCCGCTAGCTTCTGAAATCACTATTGACATGCCTTTAGAGGAAATTGAAGGTAAGGTAACCATTATTATTGATGATGTCGCCAATACCGGAAGGACCATATTCTACGCGTCTAAACCATTGCTCAATATTATTCCTAAAAAAATAGAAGTTGCGGTGCTCGTGGATAGAAAACACAAATCTTTTCCTATTAAAGTGGATTACGTCGGCCTCTCTCTTGCAACTACTTTACAGGAAAACATAGTGGTAAAAATCCTGGATGAAGAAAACCAGGAGGTGTTCTTAGAATATTAGGCTGTATCAAAAGAGCATGCTCCTTCCAAGCTGTAGGAATTACTTAGGAGGCATCCCCTTAATATTCGAAATTACTTTAACAGCTTCCTGATAACCTTCATCGAAGAGATCTTTTGCTTTGCCGAGATTAAACAAGTTGAATTTAGTGATATTCTGGGGTTCAATGATTAGATCGCAATGCCTTTGATTGGAAATAATATTGCTTCGGATAACCAATTCGAAACAGCGGGCGCCAATGCTGATCATCCCGGTAATTTGTTTTTTGGTCATTTCTTTAACTGGCAGAACGTTTACTCCAATAATATATTCGCAATGTTTAATAAGAGGCTCTACAGGGAGGTTGTTAAATAAACCTCCATCCACATAAGTTACATCATTCAGGATAACCGGCTTAAATATCATGGGGATGGATGCAGAAGCAATCACATAATCAATAACTGGCCCGGAATGAATAATTTCTCCCTTACCGGCATTTAAATTCGCTACAGCTACAAACATTTTTTTGTTGAGCTCTTCGAAGGTTCTTTGAGGGATAAGTTCTTCCAACTTGGTTTTCAGATAAGCCAAATCGGCCAGTCCTTTATTGGGAAACCCAAGCCGCAGGGTTTTCAGCAAGCTCATTTCTTCTACAAAACTCAGAATTTCTCCGGGGCTTTTACCTGCAGAATACAACAACGATACGATTGCTCCTGCACTTGTACCGGAAAGACAATCAATTTCATAACCATGATCCTCGAGTGCCTGTAGTACGCCCAGATGGGCAATCCCTCTGGCTCCACCACCGGATAGAGCGATTCCAAGTTTGTGCTTTTTCATGTGAAACAATAGTTTTTAAGAAAGAGTTATATACAAAATGCTCCCTGTCAAAGCAAGGAGCATTTTGTATATAACTCTTTCTTAAAAATTATTGTTTCAATTCAAGTTATCTTAATTTTAGTTCTTTGACATAAATTGTGAAAGAACGTTAATTTTTAAATACCAGCTTGGTCTGTACTTCAGAACCCACCATAAAAGTAACTGAATAAAGACCAGACTCCAAATTGCTCCAATCCAACTGTAAAGATTGGGAAGGCTGCTTAACAGTAGCTACCTCCTGCCCTAAGATATTACGCACCACAATACGATCAATAGTAACATTAGATTGAATGTTTAGCTGATCAGACACAGGATTTGGCCATAATTTAATCTCTTCTTCAAGATTGACACCTGTCACTGAAACTGCATTGAGAATGTCTGGCATATAACGAGGAAGAATTTGATAACCTCCATCAGCAGGATCATCCTGATCAAACTGGCCACCAATACCGATCACATCAAAGAATTCGAAAGGAATGCCTTTGCCAAACAAATCAGCTTGCTGGGCGTCGAAGCGCATAGTGAAGGTCATAGATCCGTTATCTACGGTATAATTTACTCCAGATGCATTAGCAGTACTATCCACTAATTGCAAACCATTGATGCGGATAAGCTTGGACTCTGTTGACTCATCAAGTGCAGTAACTACCTGAGGAGCATGCAATGCAACCCCCTGCATTTCAACGCTAAGGGTATCGATATTGATTTGATTAAGTCCGTTGAATTGTTCTACGGTTCCTCTCACTCTAATTAAATCACCCTCTGTAACGGTATAACCAAAGTTTACATCCAAAGAAAATACAGATAAACCATCTTCCGGATCATTTTCATCTATGATAGTGAACAAAAGATCGTTTTCTCTCAGGTTTACGCCATAAACCACTCCTTCCAGGAAGCAATAAACACCTGTTGAATCAGGAATGAAATCATTGTTTGAATCTGCTGTAACTTCTCCAATAGTATAAAATGGAGTTGCCGGAGCCGGGCAATTTACAGTAATAAATACGGTTGCTGTATCACAAGAAATATCATCACAAACTTGGTAAGTAAATTGATCTTCTCCACAAAAATCCTGATTAGGTATATAGCTAAAATCCGATGCTCCTGCCGGATTAACCATACCATTTGATGGCATGTCTACGATTTCAATAAGCGTGATTGGATTGGGAAGAATATCATTGGTAAGTACATTGATTGGCGTAATGGTATTGATCTCTGTGGTTACATTGTCATCGATGGCCTGAAGTAAGATTTTAAAAGAGCAAAGAGGGAATGGAGTCGCAGCTGTGGAGTTGCTGGTTTCACCAGTTAATGCATCAAGGCCGCTGAAAATCCAATTATCCAAAACAAAAGTGTTTCCATCCGGGCCAGTACCATTTTTGCGATACACCCAGCCATTCGTGTATTCCCAAGGTTGGCCACTTCCGTCCACATCAATTTCTCCAAATACATCAATCACTACACTATCCTTGAAAAGCTCCAGAGCATCATTACCATTGATTGCAGTAGCAAAATCATCGGTAAAATCCGGAGGAAAACCAAAGAAGTCTGAAAACCCAATAACGTCGGTGGCTAAGTAGATACAAGAACCAGAATCCACGGCTACAGCAGGAAAAGTAAATTCAACACCATCCGAACCTTGTCCATTATTTGCAGAGCCGAAGCCGTAAGCACTTAAATCATCAATATCTCTAAGAGCGTAAAGCTCTACTGCCTTCGGCAAACCCATCTGCAGTGGCCCATCCACAGCCCCGGAAATGATTAAATCAGGAGTACTGGGAGGTGCAGGCAGAACAGTAACGGTTCCAAACATTCCAAAGCCTGTGTGCGGGTCACATTGATAGTCATAAACACCAGGTTGAGTAAAAGTAAAGTCATATGTCCAGGGAGCTTCTTCAGGAGCACCGCTAAAGAATCCTTCCGGATTGTTAGGATAAGTTGCCAGAGATCCATTCACATTGTGTTCTCCACCGGTATTATTCCATTGGACAGTTTGCCCGGCTGTGATGGTAATATTTTCCGGGCTGAAGGAAAAGCCCACTAAATTCACTATGGCATTCTGAGCGAAAGAAGCGCAGGATAAGAATAAAAAGAAAGATACGTAAATTAAACGGTTCATAGTTATATTTTAGGTTATAGAAAACAAGAATGCGACAAAAATAGAGTTTATTGATTAACCTATTATTAAGAGTATCCCCTTTGACAGAAAATGACGAATAAAGTAATAATAAAAAGCGGGGAACGGGGAACGGGGAACGGGAAACGGGGAACGAGGGGCGGGGGACGGGAAACGGGGGAACCAAGTAAGGGACTGGGCAGTAATAAGTTGATTTTATGATCAAGGCCATTTTATTGCCTTTTCTTAAATAATAGTTTGTCAATCTCGCGCCATTAGCATCTACCAAACAAGTATATTTGATTTTCCCGGTATTTTAGAGGATGAAGACAAACACGAGGTATTATAAGTCCGATCTGGGACAAAATGTCTAATCTAAGCATTTGTTGATTTTTTTTTTGACAAAAACGAAACAAAAAATTTCTCGAAAATAAAATTGGAGATAGCTATTAAATTCAAAAGGATATTTCATAATAAAAGAAATAAAGATTAAATTTAAAATAACCTTTCCCGCATGTAAAAAAGCGCTTTGTAAAATTAATTTCTTCTTAACGCTAACTTAATATTTGAATCCTACGTTTGTCGAGATTTGTTAACCAAACGTATCATTATGAGAAGATTTACTAATCTATCTTTTTTCGCTACACTATTTTTCTTGGTAGTGAGCATTTTTTCTGCCAATGCACAAGGTGTAACTACGTCCTCTATAAATGGAAAAGTAGTTGACACTGATGGTGAGACATTACCTGGTGCAAACGTTATCGCTGTTCACGTTCCATCAGGAACAAGCTATGGAACGGCTTCTAACAAAAAAGGTTACTACCGTATTGCTAACATGCGTGTTGGTGGTCCTTACAAGATTACTGTAAGTTTTACAGGTTTCACAGATTATGAGAAAGAAAATGTTTATTTGTCATTAGGTCAGGCTTATCAGTTAAACGTAGAGCTTAACATTGGCAACGTAGAACTGGAAGGTGTAGAAGTTATTGCTAATCGTAACGAGCTTTTTGATGGTAACCGCGACGGTCAGGAAACGACTGTAGATCTACAAACAATTAATCGCGTTCCTACAGTTACGCGTTCTATTGCTGATTTTGCACGTTTCAACCCACTTGCTAATATCACAGAAAACGTAGATGGTTTTAGTATCAGCCTTGCCGGTAACAACAACCGTTACAACGCAATCTACATCGATGGTGCTGTAAACAATGATGCTTTCGGTTTGGCTGGTTCTGGTACAAACGGTGGTCAGACGGGTGTTCAACCAATCTCTATCGATGCGATCGAGCAATTCACTATTTCTGTTGCTCCTTTTGACGTACGTCAGAGTGGTTTCGCTGGTGGTTCCATCAATGCTGTAACACGTTCTGGTACGAACGAATTCGAAGGTTCTGCCTACTATTTCTGGAGAAATGAAGATCTTGCAGGTGAAACACCTACCAATCTTTCAAACAGAAGCAGAGATAAATTGGCTGATTTCTCAGCGAATACTTACGGTTTCCGTTTAGGTGGTTCGATCATCAAAAACGAGCTTTTCTTCTTCGTAAATGCTGAATTGCAAGATGATGCTACTCCACAGCCTTTCGATTTCGAAGATTACAGAGGTAACGCTACATTAGCAGACATTAACCAGTTCTCTGATGTATTAAGAAGAAATTATGGTTATGATCCGGGTGTATTCGATAATAACGAAGCAACACTTGAGAGTGTGAAGTTTTTGGCTAAGGTTGACTGGAACATCAATGAAAAGCACAAATTGAGCGTTCGTCACTCTTATGTAGAAGCTGAAAACTTGGAAGCTCGTAGATCAAGCAGATCTGAAATTGAGTTTTTGAATGGTTCTGAATTCTTCAAAACAACTACGAACTCATCAGCTGTTGAATTGAATAGTGTTTTTTCTAATGAGTTATCAAACAGATTAATTGTAGGTTTGACTTTCGTTCGTGATGACCGTGATCCTTTTGGTAACGACTTCCCTACTATTGAAGTTCAGGATGGTGATGATGGTGACATAATTGCTGGCGCAGAGCGTTTCTCTACAGCAAACTTACTTAACCAGGATATCATAACCATCAATAACGATTTAACATTGTACAAAGGCAAGCACAGTTTGTTGTTCGGTGTAAACTTCGAAATGTTCAACGCGGGTAACTTATTTATCCGTAACAACTTCGGTCGTTACCGTTGGTTCGACGGAGATAATATGACAGGCTTGGAAAGATTCCTTGCTGGTTCTCCTGCTGACCAGTTTGAGCGTAGCTTCTCACAGGTTGATAACATAACAGGTGACGATTCTGAAGCTATTGCTGATTTCTCTCAGATGCTTCTTGGTGTATACGTACAGGATGATTATCAGGTAAATGAAAACTTTAAAGTTTCTGCTGGTATTCGTTTGGATGTTCCTATTTGGCCAGACGATCAGCCAGTAAATGAAGAATTCAACAACACCACTATTCCTGCCATTGAAAGCTTTGGCTATGATTTGCAAGGTGCACAAACAGGCCAATTCATTGGTGCTGAATTGATGTTCTCTCCACGTGTAGGTTTCAACTGGGATATTACAGGTGATAACATTAACCAACTTCGTGGTGGTGCTGGTATCTTTACCAGCCGTATACCTTTAGTATGGCCAGGTGGTGCATATAACAACTATGGATTTAATATCGGTGAATTCTCAGACGAAGATGTAGCTTTTGAGCCAGACGTAAACAACCAGCCTCCTGGTAATATTGATTTAAATGATCCAACTCCTTCTGGTCAGGTAGATTTATTCGCTGAAGATTTCAGATTACCACAGGTATTCAAAGCAAACCTGGCTTACGATCGTCAGTTACCTGGCGGCGTAACGCTTTCTGTTGAAGGTCTTTACTCTAAATACTTGAATAATGTTCGTTATCAGAACTTGAACCTTAAACCAGCTGTACGTACGCTAGATGGTGGCCCTGATCAGCGTCCACTTTTCGAAGGTACTCAAGCAGGTTTCGGTGACGATGTAATTGATCCTACTTATACTTACATCATGTTGGCTAGCAACACTGATCTTGGTTATACTTATAATGCTGCTGTTACCCTTCAAAAGCGTTTCAACAAAGGTTTCACTGCATTGGTTTCTTACTCTTACGGTGATGCTTACACAATTAATGATGGTACTTCTTCTCAGAACAACTCTCAGTGGAGAGGTTTATACTATCAGCCATTGAGCCCTGGTGATGAAGGCTATGCACTTGGTCGTAACGCAGATATTAACCAAACAATGCGTTCAAGTTTCGCTCAAGGACACAGAATCTTTGGTCAGGTTTCTTATGAAATTGACTATGCTAATGCTGCTAAATCTACTTTCTCTTTGAACTTCAACGGTCAAACGGGTGGTTTCTTCAACTATGTTGTAGGTCAGAGAAACTTCTTGTTTGTTGATGATGGTGGTTTTGACAACAACGAGTTGATCTATGTACCAAATAGCATTGACGATATTAACCTGGTAGAACTTACTGTTGACGGAGAAACTTACTCAGCTGCTGATCAGTGGGTAATTCTTACTAGTTTCATTGAAAATGACAGAAACCTAAGAAAGCGTCGCGGTGGTTATGCCGAACGTAACGACGGTGTACTTCCATTTGAATTTACAGTAGACTTAAGATTCCTTCAAGACTTCTATGTGAAAGTTGGTGAGAAAAAGCACACGCTTCAGTTCTCTATGGATATCTTCAACTTCACAAACATGTTGAACAAAAGCTGGGGTCTTAGAAGATTCATGGGCAACTTCGGTAACTACCAGTTGTTAAACCTGGAAAATGTAACTTTGGGTAGTACTGTTACTCCAGAATACACAATCAATCCTGATTTGATCAATGGTGAAAATCCAAGAAGAGGAAACATTGATGATTCTGGTTTCCGTTCTTCTCGCTGGCAAATGCAGTTAGGTGTACGTTACATCTTTGACTAATTTTGCTTTTACTCGTTCCTAATATAATTTGAGAAAAAGAGCTTGCTTTTCAGCAGGCTCTTTTTCTTTACGTTCTTTGACAAATTGAATAATTGTATCGATATGACTTTTTTAAGATTCTTTTTTATAGTTTCCATTCTTTTCAGCCTTGGTTGTAAGCAACAACCAACTCCTAGAAATACAATCGCTGAGCCACCTAAGCCTACCGAAAAAAAGGTTGAATTACGGAACTTCCTGGAACATACTACCCAATCCAGAATTCCGCTCTTGAGCGCTCACCGTGGTGGAAAAGTTTATGAAGGTTACCCTGAAAACTGCATAGAGACTTTCGAATATGTACTTAAACAAACGCCCAGCCTAATTGAATGCGATGTAGAAATCACTGCTGACGAGGTGCTTATCCTTATGCATGACAATACCCTCGATCGCACAACCAGTGGCAATGGCCCTGTAAATCAGACAAGTTGGAGCGACATCCAAAAGCTTAACCTAAAGGATAATTTTGGCAATAACACCAATTTCAAAGTTCCTAAATTGGAAGAAGTCCTTGATTGGGCTAAAGGAAAAACCATTCTTACCCTTGATATAAAACGAAATGTGCCTTTTGAGTTGGTTACTGAGCTGATCAAAGCCAAAAAAGCCGAAAATTACGCTCTTATAATTACTTATAGTGAAAAAGCAGCACAGAAAGTACATTCCCTTCATCCGGAAGTCTTACTATCAGTGAGCATGCGGAACGAAAGCGAGCTGGAAAGACATTTACAAACCAATATTCCAGTTGATCGCTTTATCGCTTTCACAGGAACAAGAGAACCCTCCCCTGGTCTTTATCAAAAACTTCACGATATGGATATTCCTTGTATACTAGGAACATTGGGCAACCTGGATAAAAGGGCTGAAGCAAGAGGAGATGCAAAAACCTATACGGCTTTTTTGCAAAACGGGGCCGACATTCTGGCCACTGATCGGCCGATTGAAGCCGCGAAAGCAATTCAGCGTGTAAATACGAGCAGCAGGTCTTTGAATGTAGGTTCTATTGATAAGGAGTTTGCGTACTTTTTTGGGATTTCTCCGAAATAAAACATGAAGTTTCTAAAAATGGGAGATGTCAATTTTAATGCGGATCCGCATTAAAATTGACATCTCCCATTTTTATGGCCCTCACTTGAAAGCCTTTTACATGAATGGGCAAATCCCGGACTTTTATGCTAGGCGGATAAAACTGCCAGGAAGGCGTAAGTGCAAATTCGCTTTGCAAGCCTAATATAACCTTCTGTAATTCAATGAGATCAAAAGTAGTTAAATAGTCGGAGAGGTCCAGGTCAGCGGCAATCAATTGCACGGGATCGGTGAAGACACCCACTCCCAGAATATGCTTTTGAATAAGAACGGCATCAAAAGTAGTTACCCCGTTATTCGCTTTGTCGTTACGGTAAAAACTTAATATGGGATTTTCTGCCAGCGGAATATTCGAGAACTCAAAATAGCCCGTGGTATCGGTTATTATTGTATCCTTGAGTTGATTCCCAATTAAAAAAACAGAGGTTTTGGCTACTCCATTCCCATTGCTATCCTTCAAAAAACCAAATAATTTAGGAATGGTATCCGGTGTTTCCATGCCAACTAAAGATTGCTGGCCTGTATTTTCGGGATCTAGCCAATCCTGAAGACGCGTGTCCGGCGTATTTCCCTCATCCCAGCTTTTAGAAAGGCGACCATGCAAGGTCAGATAGTTGGAACAACTGCCGTTGTCGTTCCCTCCATGCAACTGACCAATAATCAAACCATCCGGATTAAAAAGCGGACAACCCGAAGAACCTCCTTCGAAGGTACCTTCATCCAGATCTGCTTGAAAGTGATGATTTGCCGGGGTGATCACCCCATTATTCCAATCAATAGAATTAGGATAAATACTGCCCTGGTGAAAATCTTTGGAAATCTTTTTTACATCCCCATTTGGATGATGGATTAAGGTCGAGTTAGGTGGAAGATAACTCTGCACACGATTCCAACCATTGAAATATGCATTATAGCTGTAAGGAACGCCATAGTCCAACTCAAGCAATAAAAAATCACTTTCTGCTCTGCCAGCCAATTTCTTACACCCTAAAATATAATTAAAAGGGGGTTCATCATCCTGTGTAGCGCAGGATGGATGAGCGTAATTAAAATCAAAACGCCACAGTTCAAGCTGAGGTGTGAGGTTGGCTGCTTCTATACAATGGTTGGCACTCAATACATACGGCCTCCCATCTTGTGAAGTATTATTTATCAAACTACCCGTACACCATCCTGAACCTTCTTCAAACACACGCAAAATCCGCAACACCCCTCTTTCTTCATCTTCCCAGCCATTCCCTTCAGGGCAATTCACATCTATGTTACAGGGCAAGGCATCACCAAAGCCCGAAGCACCATCTTCTTTAAAGTCAGAAGGCCGCACACCTTTTGTTTGCTCCGCAACCTCAAAAGCATAAATCACCCTTTGTATTCGAATATCAGGCTCAAAGGAAGCCAAAAATCTAGGAATTTGATATTCGAGAATAGCCTCTTCTCCCCTGATAATACCCGAAATAAATTTGCGGTGCGGTTTATTATCTTGGGCGGTGTAAGCTCCTAAAATTTGCTCCCTATCCGCACTATACATGAAAAGCTTAGCTCCTACAGGCAATTTGAAATCATCATAGACGAATAGCAATCCTTTTGCTCCCTTTGCCTTTATTCTAAGCCGGGCAACTATGACTCCCTTCTGAGGAAGGTCCTCTACGAGGGCTACTTCATTAAAATCTAAATTAGTTTCTACGGAAAGACCAAATAAGTTTTGACCGGAAGCTTTTCGAACAGCCTCTTTATCAGGAGCTTGAACTTCAACAGCCTGTAGTTCAGCAAGCTTCATCCGCACTCCTAAGGGAATATCAGGATCGATTCCCTGAGCGAATGCCCAAAGGGGTAAAGAAAGTAAAGCAAGAGCTATTATATGGTCCTTTAATATCTTCAATGAGAGCAATGTGTGTTATTTTGCTAATATAAGCATTCGAAACGAAATCTCTAAAGCTTCACGAAAGACTTTATGATTTTCCCTCTTATTGATTGAATTTCAATCCAGTACATTCCTTTAGGAAGATCAATGACTGAACATTCATTTATTCCTTTTACAATTGGAATTTTCTTCAATAATTCTCCTGATCCGTTTACGATAAAAAGTTCCGCTTGTTCCGTTTCTTCCCAATTTACATAAACAACATCCGTAGTAGGATTTGGAAATACTTGAACCTCTTCTTCATAGTTTAGCGGCTCACCAGTAGAAACTACTTCATCCAAAGTTACAAAGTTATCGATGCAAAAATAGGCAGGCGTATTCATTCCAAATGCGCCATTATCTGTAGAAGTGAGGATCAAACGCAAGCTATCCGCATTTCCTAAAGGAGTCAGATCGATGTAAGTCCATTCATCGATAATATAATCCTGGTTATTATCGGAAAAACGATAATCGGCCAGGTAAAATTCAATGGTCTGTTGCCCTACCTGACCATTCAGAAACTTCTCGATTGTTAACTTAAAATAATCAGGATCGTTGCCACTCGCTCCTCCAAAGTTTTTAGCCACTCCGTCTCCATCGCGCATGCTCAGATAGGCATAGGTGCTATTGGTAATATAAAAGCCCTGAAGGCCTCCTCCTGCCGCATTATTTTCCAATCGGATGGTCACCGGATCAAAAGCATAGCTTACGGCATAAGTTGTCGAGTTATTCACTCCAGCTCCGGTAATGGCACTAAACTGGTTCATAAAACCCGGCGTTTGCGTATCGGTGGTGGCAGAAATCGCCCAGTTCGACCAGAAATCGTAAGTTTCATCGTAACTATTTGGCAGAAACAGGTTCCCGCTTGAAAAGCCCTGATCACTTCCACCATTATTTATAAAATCCCCTTGGGAGAGATTGAAGTTTTCGAAATCTGCGGTGGTTTGCGCCCAAGAGAATGAGAAAGAGATTAAAAAGAACGTTAGTAGTAATGTGTTTTTCATAAATCAATGTTTTATATTTAATATTATGCCTTTAACCTAAGTTGTACCCCTGCCCTGAAATGCGTTCCAGGCATAGGAAATCGCTCAATAACCTCATAAGAAGCATTCCAGAGATTATGTACCCTGAAGTGAAGGCGAACATTCAGCTTTTTGACATTAAAGCGGAAATGCATACGTAAATTCGCTACATCATATCCATCCAGCATATCCTCCAGAATAACATTATAAGGGCCGGTAAATGAGTGGCGATAAGAAATTCCCCAGTGGCGATGTTCATATCCAAGACTGAAAAAGAATTGATGTTCAGGTATGTAGTAGACTTGCTCCCCTTTCTCAATTTTTGGCCGGTCTATAGCAACTTGATTGGTAGAAAGTATATAATCATAGCCTCCCTGCAATCTGAGCAATCCTTTCCCTAAGCCTTGCGTTAGGGAGAGACGTTGCTCTACTCCCCTACTCCATACTTCTGCAATATTGTTCCCTGACCAGAACAAGGCCCCCTCTGGCAGGCTCCAAAGAATCCAGTTATCAATCATTCTACTAAAAAGGGTCACTTCGTAAGAAAGCTTAAGTTTTTTAATTCTTTTGGGATGATAACGCAAGCCGACTTCCTGGCTCCACCCTTCTTCGAGTTCCAGGTCAGGATTCCCTCCCGGGCGCCAGAAGCGGTCGTTTAAAGTTGGAACTCTAACATTTCGGGCAACTTTACCTCTTAGGGTGAGCCAATTGTTAAGTTTACCAGAGAAACCAAAGGTAGGTATCAGAGGAACATCAAAATCATTCACAAATATTTGGCGCAGGGATAACTGAAAAGTCCAATTATCCACCTTTTGTCTGAATGAACCAAATAGATTAGCGCGGCTTTGCACCTGCGTTTCGTTAAAGCCGTCAGCAAGCGCCTCATTGTGAGTATATCCGGCACTTAGGAAAAGCGTTTGTTTATTGCTAAGAGTCCACAAAGCATCTATTTCATTGTTTAGGGTTATAAATTCATTTAAGGCAATGAGTTGAATAAGCGGGCTTCGATAATCGATTTTTTCTACAATGTAACCAGATCGAGCTTTTAGCAGCAGTTTTCTGGTGGCCAATCGCCAGCTTAAATTGGCTCTAAGCACATTATCCTTTTGAGTATCCTCACTTCTTAGTTGGGTAGTTCTGGGAGGTAGTTCTCTTTGAGATTCCTGCACCCAAAGTTGAAAGCCTATTTGTTGTTGTTTATTGATTTTATAATAAGCTTCTTGCAGAATTCCTTCATTTCTCAGCGCAGCATTTTGCTGTTGCCGTTTTCTAGAAAGGCCCCTGACTTCGTATTCAAAGTCATTTTCAGCTTGAATATTTAAGTATCGCGTTGAAATGGACCAATTTTTACCCCCGTATTGAAAACCCGTTTGAAGCGCTTGCCAGCCAAAGCTTCCGCTTTCGAAATTCAGAAGAAAAGTAGGTTTTTTGTTAAATCGTGCAATATTGTTGAGCAATACTGTTCCTCCTATGGCACCACTTCCCCAGGAAGCACTGCCGCCACCAAAACTAACGGTAAGCTCATCGGTAAAAAAAGCAGGCAGAAGGGAAAAGTCCAGTACTCCGGATAAAGGACTTTGTATAGGATGGCCATTCCAAATCACTGCCGTATGTGAAGCAGCTCCTCCTCGAATTGAACTAGTCGCCAAACTACCCAGGCCATAACTTTTCATAAAAACACTGCTTTCTTCCGAAAGTACTTCAGCAATATTCGATGAATTATGTATTGCCAGGGCTGTAGAGTCCCATTTCTCCTGGCGTTCACCTTCTAAAATCGCTCTTATCGGTTTGGCGATTATTTCAATGCTAGGAAACGAAATAATCGTATCAATCTGACCAGCTAAAGGGATGGTTTTACAAAACAAAAAAAAGAGGAATACCCAATACTTGAAGTATTTCATAATTTAACGGTAATCTTATTTGATGGAAAATGAAATGAAGGGATGTTGCAAGACAAATCATCAGTCTCCTCATTTTTAACAAAATGAGAGAACCTATTCTTAGACTTGTTTTACAGCTTCAGAACAAGTCTATTATGTTTGACTAATTTATTCCACATCATTTGCTTCTTTTCCACCGAAAGAAAAAATGAAAAGCTGATTAGCTGGTATTCTGGCTCACTTCACTTTCAGCGCCTTCCCATCTTCCGAAAAGACAGTGACAAAATGCTAAAAGCTATCATTTGAAGTTTACAGCAGCGGGGACTGCTCCGGATTTTCACCGGATTCCCATTTAAAGAACATTTAAATTTCTACCAAACAGCTATTGACACCACAAAGCTAATTAAAATTACGTTCCTTTAAAATTAATTCCATCTTTTGTTGCAAGTTTTGGGCAGCCTCCCGGGCACGCTCTGCAAAATCCAGTTCATTGCCAGCGTAGAGAATGCCTCTGGAACTATTTACCAATATTCCTACTTGCTCGTTAATGGATACACTAGCCACCTCTTCAAGGCTTCCTCCCTGAGCACCTACTCCCGGAATAAGAAAGAAATGCGCCGGCAGCCTTTTTCGAATACCAGCTAATTGCTCTGGATGTGTTGCTCCGATTACGAACATTAAGTTGTTCTCATTGCCCCAATGCGTCGCCTTGTCCAATACTTCTTCATATAATTTTTTCCCTTCCGTATTCTCCAGGAACTGAAAATCCTGGCTCCCCTTATTAGAGGTAAGTGCAAGGAGTATAACCCATTTGCCCGGGAAGGATAAAAAAGGAGCGACAGAATCTTCTCCCATATAAGGAGCAACCGTCACAGCATCAAAGGAGTAATTTTTAAAAAAAGCCTCCGCATACATCCTGGATGTATTGCCAATATCCCCTCTCTTTGCATCAGCGATCACAAAATGTTCAGCAGGAATGACTTCAAGTGTTTTTTCGAGAGCTCTCAAGCCATTTAGCCCTTGAGCTTCGTAAAAAGCAAGGTTGGGTTTGTAGGCAACACAAAGATCCTTAGTAGCCTCAATGATCTGCCGGTTAAATTCAAATATCGGATCTTCAGCAGCAAGAATATGCCTGGGAAAGCGATTCAGATCCGGATCAAGCCCGACGCACAGAAAGGATCTCTTGCGCTTAATCTGGGAAGTAATTTCAATAGCATCCATAATCTTTATATGCGGTAAACGGGGAACGGTAAACGGTTAACGAAGAACGGCTAACGGGCTTGAAAAGGCCGAAGGCCTATTCAAGTCCGTTTTTCGTTTACCGTTCCCCGTTTACCGTTTACCGTATTTATTAGTTGATAGCTTCTACGCCTTTTACTTCAGGAATTTTCCCCCTCAGGGTTTCCTCGACGCCGGCCTTCATGGTCATATCCGACATGGAACAGAACTCACAATTGCCCAACCATTTTATTTTGACCTGCATATCTTCCGTTACATCCACTAGTTCTACATTTCCTCCATCCACTGCCAGGTGAGGCCTTATATCGTCGAGAGCAGTATCAATTCTTTGCATTAAATTTTGCTTTTCAGCTACTTGCATATTTAGATGTATTTTGCTTTTATGGCATTTTCTAACTTATAACCTTTGGCCAACAGCTATTTATGATTGAATTTGCACCCTTTCTGTAGGGGCTAAAAGTTCATTCCTGACGGCTGTTTGGCGAGCTGTATTGCGAGCTACTTCTTCAAAATACTCAGAGATCTCATTATCCGCTCCAATCACAGCTGGTTTGCCTTCGTCGCTGCCTTCCCTGATCCCCTGGATCAGCGGAATTTGTCCGAGCAATACCGATTCGCTCAGTTTAGCAAGTTTCTTACCGCCTCCATCGCCAAAGATAAAATATTTATTGTTAGGAAGCTCTTTTGGAGTAAACCAAGCCATATTTTCTACAACTCCCAGAATAGGAACGTCAACGGATGGAAGCCGGAACATATTCATAGCCTTGATCGCATCTGCGATAGCTACTTGCTGGGGAGTAGTAACCAGCACTGCTCCGGTCACCGGTACGGTTTGTACGAGGGTCAGTTGGATATCACCGGTTCCCGGTGGCAGATCAACCACCAGATAATCCAGGTCGGGCCAAAGGGTATCGGTGAAAAATTGCTTGATAATGGCTGCCAATCGAGGACCTCTCAAAACCACTGCTTGTTCAGGTTCTATAATAAACCCAATAGACATTACAGGCATGTTGTAAGCTATGAGTGGAACGATCTTAGGCTGGCCATTCACTTCCTGAGTTTTAGGTCGTTCTCCTGTTAAACCAAGCATTGTTGGCATGGAAGGACCGTAAAGATCTGCGTCCAGCAAACCCACTTTGGCTCCAAGTTTCTGAAGCCCTAAAGCCAAATTAACCGATACAGTAGATTTGCCGACCCCGCCTTTTCCGGAAGCCACGGCAATAATATTCCGGATTCTATCCACCGGGCTGCTTGGCTTTGGAGATGGTGGCGGCATATTACGGTTCATCATGTGAACGTTCACTTCTGCATCAGGGTAAAGATTTTGGATGGCAGCGATGCATTCAAAATTCAGATGGGATTTTTCTTCCGTTCCTCCCCCTTTCAGTTCAAGGGTAAAATTCACATTCTTTCCATCTACCTCTACATTTAAAAGCATATTGGCCTTTACAATGCTTTTACCACTAGCGGGGTCCTTTACTTTTGAAAGGGCCTCCACAATTTTCATCTTATCGAATTCCATATTAAGTTAGCTTCAGTATTCTGTAAAACGCGTTTATAAATGAAGTATTTTGTAAAATTTCCACTGCCCCCGGCAGGATAAGTGGCTGGACAATAATAAGTAGTTTAAAGAGATAATTAAAAACAGGAAAGAATTGTTTAGAGAATTGCAAATAAATGAGCCCTTGAGTGGAAGCAGTTGATCCGTTTTTTCATTGTAATATTTAAAGGTATCTTTTATTTCATTCATTTCTGCCTTGGTATCAATCTCTATAACTATTTTTGGAGGAATGCTCAGATATTTATTAGTTGCCTTAGTAATATCTAACTGGCCCGATTCAAAAACAGCGATATCTGCTGCTCTCCAATTACCTTTAGAAAATTGAATGCCTATTTCATTAGTTAGCACAACATGTGTATTACCTAAGTATTTATGAAGTAAGATTACGAGATTTGAAATAATTAAAGATTGTAAAAAACTACTTCCCACTGGTTCTTCTTGGTTTACTTTTCCTTTCAAAATTTCTTTATACCCTCTGTAGTAGATAGGTTGGCCATCTACCATTTCATATATCATCGACTCAGGGACTGTTTTTGCCGCTCCTTCCATTTATTTAACCAAATTATTGACAAATTTCAATAGTATCACTACAAATCTAACACTTTTTAAAAAGAAAGTCCAGTATAATAGACAGGAAGTTTTAGTCACGAACATAATTCATCCCGAAAATTCGGGATGAATTATGTTCGTGAATGACAATGAATTCCTCAAGGACTGTACAAAGCTCTTTATACCTTTATAGCCCGGCACTTCAGTGCCGGGAGTATAATTGTCAGTTTGGGCTTTAGCCCTTTTGTTATTCATAGGCTAAAGCCCCGACAAATATTAACACTACAACTGGCGCTAAAGCGCCAGGCGAAGAAAAAGCTTAAGTCGACGACTTTGAGCCTTAGCTATGGCGGGGCTTTTTAACGAAGTGGAAGAAAAAAAGACCCCTTCAAAATGTTTATCAACTTAGGTTACAGAGTATTAATTATCAAAATCAAAGGTATTTTGACAACTAATACCGTACTTAAAGTATTTTAACGCTTGATTTAATTACTTTTGCCGCCGTTATGAATGTGTATAAAGAACTTTCAAATTTACCAAGTTTTAAAAATGCCGTGATTACAATAGGTTCTTTTGATGGGGTGCATACCGGTCATCAAAAAATCCTGGAGCGGCTAAAGAATAAAGCACGTGAATACGGAGGAGAAAGTATTGTAATAACTTTTAATCCTCACCCGAGGCATGTGATAAAACCAGACAATCAAGAACTTCAACTGATTAATACCGTAGATGAAAAGGCGGAATTATTAGAAGCATTCGGCATCGACCATTTAGTAGTAGTTCCTTTTGATAAAGCCTTTTCTCAGCAAAGCCCGGAGGATTATATCGAACGATTTTTACTGGAAAAGTTTTCTCCTTCATGCATCGTTATAGGCTACGATCATCGATTTGGGCGAAACCGGGAAGGAGACATCACTTTTCTCAGGAAGTATGAGCAAACAGCAGGATTTGAATTGATCGAGATTAAAGCTCAGGAGGTGGAAGACATTACCGTCAGCTCTACCAAAATTCGGAAAGCTATAAAAAATGGTCAAATACGCGCCGCACGCCAATATCTAAATCATGCCTACCGCCTCACAGGAACAGTAGTGAAAGGACAGCAAATCGGGCAGGAAATTGGCTACCCAACCGCCAATATAGCCATCAATGATCCGTATAAACTCATTCCGGCCGATGGAATTTATGCTGTTCGCGTTGCGCATAAGCAGCGTAAATACAATGGTATGCTGTACATTGGTACCCGACCAACCCTAAAGGAATTCAACAACAGAACTATAGAAGTCAATATCTTTGATTTTGATCAGAAAATCTACGGCGATATTCTTTCTATTGAATTTATTGACAAAATCCGAGGAGACCAGCACTTCGACTCCCTGGATGCCCTTTCCCAACAATTAGAACAGGACAAACAGGCCACCCTCCGAATACTTGAAAAAAGTAATCGGCCTGGCTGGCCTTCTGTGGCAGTAACCATACTCAACTATAATGGCCGCAGTTTTTTGGAGAGCTTTCTCCCTGGTGTCCGAAACTACTCTTATGAGAACCTGCGAGTAATTGTAGCAGATAATGCTTCTACCGATGATTCCATTAGCTTTCTAAAAGAATCTCACCCTGAAGTAGAGCGCATTATCCTGGAAGAAAACTATGGCTTTGCGGAAGGCTACAACCGCGCAATCGATCAAATCGATGCAGATTATATCGTTTTACTTAATTCAGATGTAGAAGTTGAAGGAAACTGGATTGCACCGGTTATAGAAATGTTGGAAAAAGACCCTTCCATTGCAGCAGTGCAACCCAAAATTAAAGCCCAAAAAAACAAGGAGTACTTCGAATATGCAGGAGCTTGTGGCGGCTGGATGGATTTTCTAGGCTACCCTTTTTGTCGTGGAAGGATTTTTAATACGGTTGAAAAGGATGAAGGCCAATATGATGAACCCATGGAGGTGTTTTGGGCGAGTGGAGCCGCAATGTTTGTTCGAACCAAGCTTTTCAAAAACCTAGGAGGTTTTGATGGGGATTATTTTGCGCATTTAGAAGAAATAGATCATTGCTGGAGGCTAAAACGCGCCGGATACAAGGTCATGGTGCAACCCAAAGCAGTGGTATACCATGTTGGAGGAGGTACACTAGGCTATTTGAGTCCTAGAAAAGCTTTTTTAAATTTCCGCAACAGTCTTTTTACTATTTTTAAAAACGAATCCTTTTCCAAACTCCTGTGGCTTATTCCTGCCAGATTAATTCTGGATGGAGTCGCAGCAGGACTTTTTCTTACAGAAGGTAAGTTTCAACATATACAAGCCATTTTAAGGGCCCACTTTGCCTTCTATGGTGCTATCCCCAAACTGATAAAAAAACGAAAACACTACAACGACCTTATTAAAAAACACCAGATCAACAAGAAATTTAACCCCAAAGGTGTTCTATACAAAAGCATCGTTTGGGCTTTTTATATAAGAAAGAAGAAGAACTTTCATCAATTGAAGGAAAAATAATAATGTACAAAGGGGAGGCTCCCGGAAACATGAGTCATCCCGAAAATTCGGGATGACTCATGTTGTCAAAATAATTAATAATAGAAGCTGTAAATCAATTTATTAGGACCGGCCTTATTCAATTTAGCTTTTTGAAAGGCTGGAAGCCGTTAAAAA
>CAZHZT010000048.1:0-27898 GCA_964537285.1 uncultured Saprospiraceae bacterium
CAAAGTTAAGCTTTCAAATGATTTTACGCTTCGTTTGTGTAACATCAGTTACTAATTCATAACCCTATTTATTATGCGTAATTTTTTAATTGCTATTTTAGCCATTATGAGTATCTTTTTCGCAGCATGTGAACAAGATCAATCCACCCTCACTGACAACGTTTCACAAGAAACAGACTACCAGCAGCAAATTGAAGCTGCTGAACAACAGCTCGAAGAAGCTGAAAGATTGGTTTTCCAGGATCAATTCGCAGGCCAACGCCAGATTGTTACCGTACCAGCCGGTTCTGTTAATGCCCTACAAGCAGCGATCGATAAGGCAGGTCCTCACGGAATCGTTAAATTAGAAAGTGGTGTACACACGGAAGATGAAACCGTATTTGTAAACCATCCGGTTAGAATTAATGGTGAAGAAGGCGCTATAATTGAAAGTCAGTATCCTTCCACCAATGTATTCCATATTACTGTAAACCCGGTTATTCGTATTGAAGATGCCAATTTCGTGCATGTTACAGGTATCCAGTTTGTTCCGGCTAATGATGCCAATCAAGGGAACGTGGGTATTTTGGTATTTAATTCAGATTATGCGTTCATTAGCGGCAACAACTTCGATAGCTACCAAATGGCTGTAGTCGTTGATAATTCTGATTATGTAATCGTTAAAGAAAATGTTGCTGAAGGCCTATTCAGCGAAGGATTCAACCAGTTCAATTGTATCGGCATTTTCAATATAGGCGATAATTTTGCCAGAACACGCGACAACCAAATGCACGATTTTGGAGTCTCTTATTTTGCTTCGGGTTCAAATGGTATTTATTATAGCAATGAAGCAGATGGAGGAACTTCCGGTATAATCTACTGTACGGCTGTCAATTTTGCTTTTCTTCCAGATGGTACCCCTATCAGTGCCAGTGAATCATCAAACAATTGGTTAGGGATTTTCAATCTGGCAAAAAATAACTCAATAGGCCACTTAGTGATTGACGGTTCAAACAACTGTACACTCATCAACAATGAAGCGGTAAACTGCTCCTTATATGATGTAGAATTGGCCGGAACAACATTGCGCTTCGGAACTCCGGAACCTCTTCCAACTACTTTCAACAACTTGTTCATCGCTGGTTCAAGCCCGGATATTGAAGTTAAAGATTGTGGTGATAACAATACGATTATTGGAGGTCAGTTGGTCGATACTGTAGAAGATCCTTGTTTCTAAGGGTTTTATCCTAAAGAAAACCCCTCATTTATATGAGCCTCTTGTGTTTTAGAGGCGTGCTTTTATTAGACCTTTTTTAAGCAGCGGTAGCTTTCGCTTGAATGTATTAGACTTGTTCTATAGATGCTGGTGGAGCGTAATTAGCATCTACAGAACTAGTCTATTCCTAAAGTTACCGTTGCTTAAAATAACTCGATCAAACAATATGATAACAACAAACACACAGCTTGCAGAAAGTGCTGTACAAAGGCTTTCCTGTACCATTCAAAAGTTAATACACATTCCCGACCTGCACCAAGCTTTTCTCGACGGTCAAAGTAGTCCAATTCCGCAAACTACTTAGAAAAGGGTGTTTCCTAAAAAAGCCCCCCCTTAGGCCATCTTATTAATTTCTAAAGTCTTTTAACATGAAAAATAACGTCATATCAAAAATGATGGAAGGGTTCAATTCGGTTGAAGAAGGGTTGAAAAAATTTCCATTATCGCAAGAACAAGAAGATAAACTGGATAAAATGGTCGAAGGAATCGACCATTACCGAATATATTTAAATAAAACGGAAGGTCGTTTTCAATCAAATGAACCAATTTTTCAAACCCTTTCCCAAAAGGAAAAAAAGAAAATTCTTGTTAGACCTAGTCAACAGGATAACCTTCAATATGGATTATCCAGATCAGAGGTTGCACAATTCGAAAAAGATGGATTGATCGGACCCTTTGACTTAATGACCCCTGAAGAAGCAAGCATGTTAAAAGAAAGAATATAGGAAATCCTTAGAGTATTTTTATATTCACCCGGAATGTTTTTTTGGGTACAAATTCTCTTTGAAATCCTGACCAATGAAATTCCCGACTTGTTCGAAGGATGTCAACATCGAAACCTGGAAATGAAAGCAGGGCAATTTGTCATTTTTACTTCTTCCAATATGCATGCCTCTCATCCAAATACAACAAATGATTCCAGACTTGCATTTGCAGGACGATACACATCCAATGATGTTAAAGTATATCACGGTTTTGATAAAGATTATTTCCCTACAGCAGAAGGAAATATTGAATTCGACTTGGAAAAGATAGGATGTATGCAAGTAAGTGGAACGGATCACTTTGGTCATAATAAAATTATTCCGTATAAATGGTGATTATTACCAATAAAGCTTTCACTATTTTCCAAATTTTATTTGACCTGAACCCTAAAAAATCATATCCCTACGACCGCTAAAGCAATCAGAAAGGGAATAGTAGTTCCCCATTCTATTCCAGCGATTCTCGCTTTGAAAAATAAACGCGCCTACGGCGCGATATTCCTTTTAGAGGGAGCCCGAGAGGGCTATTTTGCGAAGCAAAATAGCCCTCTCGGGCTCCCTCTAAGAAAATATCGCTACGTAGCGGCGTAAATCTGGTTTTGGATTTCCAAAACGAGAATTGCTGATTCTATTCCAGCCTAACAAAAAAAGGCATTCAATGCATCCATTAGCGGTTGTTTCTTGCTAACGGAAACGGTAAGCGTCTCTCCGCTTATCATCTCTACCTGCCCGCCTTTACCTCTCAAATAGCGTTTTACTTTATCCAGATTGACCGTAAAAGAGCGGTGAATTCGGATAAACTGCTCTGTAGCAGGAAGAATTAATTCCTCTATTTCTCTCAAGGTTCTACACACCATTAGCTTTCGGCCTCCTTCGAAATGAAGGACGGTATAATTTCCTTCGGCTTTTAAATGGGTAATCTCATTGATTTGCTCCACTTCAATGCCTTCCATGGTTGGCAAAGCAATCTTTTTATTGCCGGACAAGAACCCGTTTCTATGCGTTGATGTCCTGATGGACATGTTTGTTTTGTTTCTTTCTGGCGGTAAGCTTTTGACGACTCTCATAATCAAGTTTTTTTGAATTAGCAATGAGGGGCACGCCTCAATAGCAATGTGGAAATGTTCCTTATTTATCGTCAAAATAGGCAAAGGGAGAAGAGGGATCAATCCAATTCATTTTTATATGTCAGGTTCCTAAATCTGTTAAATTTACGCTTCATCCTTGAAAATAGGTATTAAATAGATTAATTTAAGGCGATTGTCTAAGTATTGAATAATAAAACATGCCTAAAACACCTTCTAAAAATCTTTTTCACCTGATCAAAGCGATGTCCGCTTCTGAAAAGAGATATTTTAAGATTTATGTAAGGTCCGGAAGTGGAAAAGAAAGCAAATATGAACAACTATTCGACGCCATTGATCAACAAGAAGCGTACAATGATGAAGTTCTTCGAAAATATATCTACAATGGTGAAGAGATCAAAAGTCGAAAATATTCGGAATTAAAAGCCTATCTCTATGATCTAATTCTTAAAAGTTTAAAAAACTATGACGAGAACTTGTCCGTTGATTTTAAACTCAAAGGATTACTTCAATCGGTAAGAGTGCTTTACAAAAGATCACTTTTTGATGCCTGTAAACAATCTCTTCAAAAGGCTAAAAAACTAGCCTATCAATTCGAAGCTTTTTTGCATATCTTGGAGATCATTAGGTGGGAAAAACAAATTGCGTATGCTCAAATGGATGTTTCTTTCCTTGACAATCAATTAAGTACTCTCGCAGACGAGGAAAAAGATTGCCTGGATCAATTGAATAACCTGTCGCAATACCAAGATATCTACTACCAGCTTTTAATTACGACCAAAAAAGAAGCATTCCTGAGAGAGAAGGATAAGGCGGAAGCCTTAAAAGTCATGATGGCCAATCCCTTGTTGGTTGATTACAGGCTCGCCCAATCTCACAGAGCACGGATCTTGTTCTATCGCATATATAGCAATTATTATTACTCTACCTTAAACTACAAGGGCTATTACCAAACGAATAAAGACCTGCTTGATTTGATGGAAACAAAGCCCTATTTTTTGAAGGAAGATGTATCCGAATACATATCTACGCTGAGTAATTTAACGTTAAGCTGTGGCTTATTGGAAAAATTTGAGGAAGTAAAGCTTTGTCTCGAAAAATTCCATGCGATTAAACCAAACACCCTGGATGATGAGCTAAAAATTCACCGGCAATATTACGGTGCCCGCTTTGCCCTGATTATTTCCACCGGCGAGTTTGAAGAAGGACGAAAAGCATTGGCAGCTCATCAAAAAGCAGTCAAAAAGTTTGATCAGACCCTCTTTGAAAAAGGAGGCTTCTATTTTCAGTACTTCTATATCTACTTCGGCATAGGGGATTACGACAAAGCGCTGGAGTATTTAAACCAATGGCTCAACCTCCCCAGAAGTGTTGCCCGAAAAGATTTACAGAGTATTGCCCGCATTCTGAACCTCATAATTCATTATGAAATCGGCAATACTATTTTATTGGAAAATATACTTCGATCTACTTACCGTTTTTTGCGTCAGCAAAACCGGCTACATGGCTTTGAGAAGGAAATTCTGGAATTTATAAAAGAATCCGGAGAGGCGTATTCGAAAAAAGGAATGAGGAAAGCTTTCGTCAAACTCAAACAAGGATTCGAAAGACTATCTAAAATACCTACTGAGAATATTATTTTCCAGTATTTTGACTTTCTTTCCTGGCTGGATAGCAAAATAGAGAACCGTCCGTTTAGTGAAGTCGTCAAAGAGAAATATCATTCAAAGACTTTAGTATAATATTTATTTTCGTTCTTTGACATAAATTGTGAGAAATGGAACTTCAAAATGATAAACCTTTCAGCCACAAGGGCATTCAAGGCGTATCATTTTGAAGTTCCACACAATTTGTCAAAGAACGAAAATAAATACTATGCTAAAGTCCTGAAGCTAGCATTGCTGACAAAAAAACTAATCTGTTGAACTCTTGGTTTGCAACTTGGTGCGATTGTCCAAAGCTGTCCAGCGCACAATAACAACTCCTTTGTTCTTGGTGTTTACAAAGCCACCTTTGATTTGTTTTTGTTCTTTTTCATCGATCTGAGCGGTATAGCTTTTTACCTTAAGATCCGTTAACGTCAATTTTTTCTTACCCATAACTGATTGATTTGTGAGAGAATCTGTACCTTAAAACTACTTAATAACATATGAAAGCTAAATACAAAATTTTTGAAAAGTCAGGTCTCTGAACACCTTGTATTTCATGCTTTTTATTTAGTATAAAGATACATTTTTTCCATAACATTCTCAATCACCGAATTTAATTGTGACGCACGTAAAACATTTTACCGGATGCATTTCATCTATATCTTCAAAAAGGATTCCTTTTCACCCCACCTTTGTCACTATTTAGATGACATTCAAATTAAACAAACAAGATTCAGTTTACAGAAGGATGACACCGCAAACAGATTTCAATTGTAATTTTGGAAATAATTTCGGTAACCATCGCAGGATACTATGCTAGATCAATATAAAATTCTAACCGTAACGCATCATAATGTAAAGCTGGATGCACTTGGGCAATTTGCAGTTCAGGTACCTGAAAATCTTACATTGGAGGATCATTTGCAAACACTGAAGCAGGAACTCAGGCTTGATGAGCTTTTGTACATGCCGACCTGTAACCGCATTACGTATTTCTTCACTTCTGAACAAGCGCTTTCACCTTCTTACATTACGAATTTCTTTAAAAAAGTAAATCCCGCCCTGGGCAACTATAATGAACAGTATTTTCATGACCGGGTTCAGGCCCTGGATGGGGAGCAAGCTATAAAACACCTGTTTGAGGTTGCCGCATCTATAAACTCCCTGGTAGTAGGGGAGCGTGAAATCCTACGCCAACTCCGGGAAGCCTATGAAAAATGTAAAAACTGGGGATTAACCGACGATAGTATTCGATTGGCAGTACAAAAAGCCGTTGAATCCGCAAAAAATATATATGCCAATACCCGCATAGGAGAAAAGCCGATTTCAGTCGTATCCCTTGCCTTTGAAAAATTACAATTAGCACAACTTCCGAAAGATAAAAGAATTCTCCTCATTGGTGCCGGTCAAACCAATACCCTTTTTGGAAAATTTCTAAAAAAATACGGTTATACGAATGTAACCATATTCAATCGAACCTTCTCTAAAGCCGTTCAGCTTATCGAGCTTATTGAAGGCGAAGCAAGAGCTTTTTCTTACGACAGCCTGGAAGCTTACCGGGGAGGTTTTGATTGCCTGGTTGTATGTACAGGAGCTCAAAAGCCAATCGTTACCGAAAAATTATTCCGCTCCTTATTAAAAGATGAAGATTCGAATGATAAGCTCGTCATCGACCTGGCTATCCCTCACAATGTCGATAAAAGCGTAGTTCAAAACTTTGACTTCAATTACGTGGAAATTGAAGGATTAAGACAATCCGCAGAGAAAAATCTTGAATTTCGTCGGCAAGAAGTAGAACATGCCCGAGAATTGGTTCACGATGCTGTATTTGAATTTGAATCCATTTACCAGGAACGCCAGATTGAACGTGCCATGCGTGTAGTTCCCAAGGAAATTAAACAGCTCCGTAGCCGTATCTTTGACAATGTATTCAAAGAAGAAGTAGATGCTCTGGATATCGAGTCCCGCTCAGTACTAGAGAAAGCTTTAGCATATATGGAAAAGAAGTGCATTTCCATTTCTATGCGTGCGGCCAAGGCAATTGAGATATAAGTAAGGGAATAATTTATTTAAAAAGAGTAGGCCTAATGAATTTTCATAAAAATTCATTAGGCCTACTCTTTTTAAATAAATTATTCCCTTATAATAGTGGCTTAGTAGTAAAATCCACAAAACATGAATAAGCTTCAGCAGCTTTTCTTTCTGGCAATTGCAATCTTTTTCTGGGGCATTATACTTTATCAGGCGCTTTTCACTCCGATCACGCATGATGAAACCGCCACTACGGTGCATTATTCCCATTTTAGCAATTGGGAGATCATGATGTACCCGGATGCGTGGCCCAATAATCACATCTTGAACACGCTATTGTCTAAGCTATGTATTGCAGTATTCGGGCCAGAGCAGTGGGCAGTTCGCTTACCCAATGTGTTGCTATCTGTTCTGTTTTTAGCAGGCATTTATAAAATCCTGTCGTTATTAAACAGAATAAATATCCCCGTAGTCCTCTTCGGAAGCCTGGCCTTTTTAGCTAACGCATATTTATTAGATTTCTTTAGTTTATGCAGAGGCTATGGAATGGCCATTTCTTTTGGTGTATTGGCCTTAGCCTTCCTGATTCAGGGATACAAAGAAGAAAAACCCAGAGCTGTTTGGATAGCGTTTATACTTGCATTACTTGGTTCCTATGCCAATTTTACATTGCTCATTTTTTGGGCTTCCGTGACTATAATTACAGGCCTATTTTTCCTCTTTCATTACAAAAGCCGAATTAAATTAATGCTCTTCAATGGAGGTGTATTGGTTTTATCATCACTGCTTTATCTGGCCCTCATATATACTCCGATACGCAAAATGACGAGCACCGATCAGTTTCAATATTGGTCTTCAAGCGGATTTTATGAAGTAACGATCAAATCACTGGTATTCCATTGGGTCGATGGCAAGTCTTTATGGCCGGGCAATGGATTTTGGGCCAGCGGCATTGTAATAATGTTAGCACTTGGACTGCTGTATGTCATTGTTAAAATGATTCGCAAGCGATCTATTTATCTGCCGCTCAAGCAGCCTCTGGAATTGAGCATTATCATTACTCTGGTTACGATTGGCATTAACCTCATTCAGATACTCCTGCTGGAAACACCAAACCTGACGGGACGTACGGCCCTGATTTTTTACCCATTACTTGCCAGTTGTATCCTATTTTCCTTAGATCGTTTAATCGGCAAAGTAGACGGTAGAAGGGGAGTTGTTTCGATTTCAACAAGTATCGTTTTTAGCATTTTGCTAATTTATCTCTTCTCAAAAAGCCTTCACCTGACCCACACCCGAGAATGGTGGTACGATGCAAATACTTATGATGTGCTGGAGTTTTTGGAAGGAAAAGGAGACAAGGAATCTCCTGTTGTTTTAGCAACGCAATGGTATTTTCACCCCTCTTTTCTATTCTACGAAGAAACAGGGAAGACACCTTTTCTTTCCTTAATGCCTTATGATAAGAATATTGATCCTGAAGCAGCGGCTGATTATTATTATGTTTTTGAAAGTGAAGGGGATCTCTTAAAAAACCGTTTCGAAACGGTAAAAAACTTCAATGGCAAATTGCTTATGCGGTTAACGGAAAACGGCGAACGGTAAATGGAGAACGTTTTTTGAATTTCGTTTACCGTTTCCCGTTTCCCGTATTAGTAATTTAGCAATCCTTTTATAGCTTCGCTTACCTTCTCAATAGAAGGAATCATTGTTTGCTCCAGCACTGAATTCAGAGGTATTGCCGGCATGTTCTCTGAACCAATTGTACGCACAGGGCCATCCAAATGCTCAAAGCAATTTTCCTGAATGCGAGCCGCAATACTTTGAGCAAAAGTATTATTCACAGGCTCCTCTGTAACCACCAGGCATTTATTGTGCTCTTTTACTCTATCAAAGATCAAGGCCTCGTCTAAAGGATAAAGCGTACGTAAGTCAACAATTTCAATTTGACCAGGAAAAGATTTTGCCGCGTTTAAACTCCAGTGAACGCCCATACCATAAGTAATTATCACAAGCGATTCACCCTTTTGCATTTTTTCTGCTTCTGCTTCAAGGGTAAGGTGCCCCTTTCCGAATGGAATGACGTAATCTTCATCCGGAAGGACGGTACGCGCAGCGTCTGTGCCCCTCACTTTAGACCAGTACAATCCTTTATGTTCAAAAATCACTACAGGATTGGGGTCGTAGTAGGCTGCTTTCATTAGCCCCTTAAGATCAGCTCCATTACTCGGATAAGCAATTTTTACGCCTCTGATATTAGCCACTACTGATTCAACGCTGGAAGAGTGGTAAGGACCACCACTGCCATAAGCACCAATCGGAACACGAATAATAGAACTCACTGGCCACTTTCCGTTTGAAAGATAACACGAACGGCTTACTTCCGTAAAAAGCTGGTTCAAACCTGGCCAAATGTAATCCGCAAACTGAACCTCAACGATAGGCTTTAAACCAACCGCAGACATACCAGCTGTACTGCCAACAATAAATGCCTCTTGAATGGGCGTATTAAACACTCTTTCATCACCAAACTTTTGTGCCAATGTAGCCGCTTCGCGAAATACTCCTCCAAGTCGACCGCCAACATCCTGCCCATAAAGCAAGCATTCCGGGTGCTTTCTCATCAGTTCTTCTACCGCAAACAGAGCGCTATCGACCATCACGGTAGGCTCTGCACCCTCCGGATTACGAATCCCTTTTTCCTCAGTAATGGGAGTTGGAGCAAAATCATGGGTAAACAGATCTTCCGGTCTTGGATCTTCTGCATTCCTTGATCTATCGAAATGCTCTTTGACCTTTTCAGCGGCTTCCTGTTCAATCTGATCCAGAACTTCCGCCTCAATACCATCTTCTTCTATTAAACGCTTTCTAACAATCGGATACGGGTCACGAGAACGATGCTCTTCCAGATCATCCCGGTACCATTCCATACGAACACCTGAGGTATGGTGATTCAATAAAGGAACTTTAGCATGAACAATGAAAGGCCGACGTTCTGTACGAATAATATCCAACACTTCCTGAAAAGTGGAGTAACACTCGTGGAAATCATTGCCTTCAATAGTTCTTACTTCTACACCATGAAAGCCCTGAGCATAACCCGTAGCATCCTGAGCTCTTGTTTCAGCAGCATTGGCAGAAATATCCCAGCCATTATCCTGCACCAGGTAAAGGATAGGCAATTGCTTGAGAGCCGCCATTTGGAAAGCTTCCGCCACTTCGCCTTCGGTAATAGAGGCATCTCCCAGAGAACAAACCACTAGAGGTTTTTCATCTGTCTGATCTTCGGCAAGTCCAACCAACTCTTTATACTGAAGGCCAAGCGCAGCGCCGGTAGCAGGGATAGCCTGCATACCTGTAGCTGATGATTGATGAGGGATCTTAGGCTTATCGGCATCTTTTAGGCTGGGGTGACAGTAGTATGTTCTACCTCCAGAAAATGGATCATCGCGCTTCGCCATAAGTTGAAGCATCAATTGATAAGGTTCCATGCCTATGGAAAGTAAGAAAGAATCATCCCGATAATAGATGTATAGGAAGTCTTGAGGTTTGAGTTGAAGCCCTAGGGCAATTTGAACGGCTTCATGGCCCCGGGAAGTAGCATGAACATATTTGGATACGAACTTAGTGTTTGCCTCGTATAAATCCGTCATTGCTTTAGCAGTTACCATGATCTGGTAAGCTTTCAGGAGGGTGTTTTTATCGATTCCAGTTATGGTATTAGCCGGTACGGTCATAGTTAGTTCTTTTCTTTATACTTCAAACGTAAAAAGGGGAATTTCTGTTTATATAAAACCAACAAACATGAGTCAAGGCAATAGCGCAGGCTCCCAATTCCTCTCCAGGGAATGAAGAAACTGCTGACCAGTCTCAGCGATAGTTTTTTCAATAGGAGTATACTCCAAACCAAGCAATTCAACAGATTTATCGTTTTCGTAGTAAAAATTCTTGGAAGAATTTAGAGAAGTTTCACGAGTAAGCAAAGGTCTTTTGCCCAAAAACATAGATTTGATGGCCTCTACTCTCCAGGCCAATTGCCTTATTAAAGGGCCCGCTTTCCATTTTGGAGCAGGTTTATTCAGGCTTTCAGCCATCATTTTCAGAAGATTCCCATAAGTAATATTGGAGCCACTAATGATAAAACGCTCAGCACTTAGTTCTGATTCCATGAGTTTTACAGCCGCCCCAGCCACATCTCTAATATCTACAAAACCATTGGTGCCGGCAGGAAAGAATTTTAAGCCTTCCCAGATCCATTTAAAAAAGGCATTGCTGCCGCTGCCCCACACTCCACTTCCCAAAAAAAGAGCCGGATTTAAAATTGCGGCATTCAAGCCTTCCGCTATTCCTCGCCAAACCTCCAACTCCCCCTGAAACTTACTGATTGCATATGATGTATTGTAGCGGCTCCTTTGCCAGTCCGTTTTTTCTGAAATACGGGCATTTGGCTTAGGCCTGCCCAAGGCAGCAATCGAGCTAATATGGACCAGTTTCCGGACGTTATGATACAGAGCAGCGTCGACTATATTTTGAGTACCCTCTACATTTACTTCTTTAAGTTGCCGGGAAGCATTCGGATCGAAAGCAACCACACCGGCGGCATGATATACCTCATCGATATCTGCTAAGGCATCTTCAATCAATTGTGCATCTCTGATGTCTCCCTCAATCCAATTAATCTGTTGCTCCATTTCCCCTAGCAGCTCCGTTTGACTTTCAGGTCGTTTCAAAGCAGTAATATCTGCCCCTCCTTTTTGCAACAGTGCCCGGATTAAATAGGCGCCTAAGTGGCCGCTCGCTCCGGTGATGAAGATTTTTGACATAAGTAAATTGTAATGAAAGAGATTTTCTTAATTGGACTTTGTCCTATACCGGTCATTAGAAATTATCGTCATAACGATTTAGCCAGCGCAAAGGTTGGCGGAGATGCTTTGGAATTTCAAGTTTTCGAATTTCACCTGCTAAATGCCAGCGAGAATCGCTGACTAAATACAAGTTGTGCCAGCAGAATCTATTTTGCAGATTTCTTGCTATGCATTACTAGCCGAATTCCCCCAATACACGCACCCACCCACACTTCCTCTCTCACTCCCCGTGACCGAACTAAGGCAATTCACTTGCTTTTCCCAACGAAATACCCCCATTAAAGCCATTAAAACAGCTTCCTTAAACTCAATAATTTCAGGCGAAGGAATTTCAAGGCTTATATTTTGAGGTAAATGCGTTTTCAGTCGTTCGATTAGAAACGTATTATAAGCTCCGCCTCCCGTAACCAGCATTTTACCCGTTTTGTTACTGACCTTAGTTCTTCTTAGCTGTATTCCTATTTGCAGCGCAATCCATTCGCATATTGTCCTCAGCTTATCCGCTGTAGAGCAATTGTATTGATCAAAAATGGGAAGAATCACTTCTTTTATCCACTGATTATCGATGGATTTTGGTGGAGAAAGCTCCAGATAATCAATTTGATTGAGCACTTCTAACAAAGAAGTATTCAAACTTCCAGATCGGGCAATTTCACCCTTATCGTCGTACTTTTTACCGATCAACCCGGATAGATAATTGAGCACTTGATTTGCGGGAACCACATCAAAAGCCAAAAAGTCCTCACTTTTTATAGAAACATTGGCGATTCCCCCAATATTTAAGAAATAATGGTACTCAGGAAATAAATATTTATCAGCCAATGGTGCTATCGGAGCTCCTTGCCCTCCAAGTGCCACATCCGTGCTCCTGAAATCACAAATAACAGGAAGCCTTGTAAGGGCAGCAATGGCCGCTCCACTACCGATTTGAAGGGTGAACTTGCTTTCGGGATAATGAAAAACAGTGTGGCCATGAGAAGCAATGAAGTCAATCCTTGATGTTGAAAGCGGTGGAAAGGCTGTCAGAATATCTGCCATGTAATGGCCGAACGCCCGATCTGTCTGAGTGAGTTCTTTGCCGCTGGCATGAGGAAGATCTGCAAGTCGTTTTTGCCACGATTCAGAAAATGGGAAAGTAGTCCCTTCAATCAGCTCCCAATCTATTATTCCAAACGGCTCCCGCTCAAGCTTAAAATGGACATGTGCAACATCAAGCCCATCAAGCGAACTTCCCGACATCAAACCAATGACATTATATTCAATCATTTTTTTCTTTGAGCTTCAACGTATAAACAGCCACAGCCGCTATTTCTTTTTCGCTCAACAAGCTTTTATATGCGGCCATAGTATTGCGCCCATTCGTAATGACATGGATGCGCTCTTCCTTATTGAGCTCAGAAGCAGTCAGATCTTTGGCACCGTTCATCATCATTTTTCCATCTACGCCATGGCATGTGACGCAGTATTGCTTGTAAATCTTCACCCCGCTCACCATTGAAACGGGCTTTACAGAAGGAGATGAGGCCGATTGCCCGCAAGCGTATATCAAAACAACCAAGAAAGAAAAATAAAGTAATTTTTTCATTTAAGCATGTAATTTCCAGCAATTCTCGTCTTGGAAATCCAATATCAAATTTACGCCGCTTCGCGGCGATATTTTCTTTAGATGGAGGCCGAAAGGGCTATTTTGCTTCGCAAAATAGCCCTTTCGGCCTCCATCTAAAAGGAATAGCGAGAATCGCTGTGTAATTTCCTTGAAATAAAATTCACATGCGTTAAATAATACTAAATAAATTTAGTTTAAAAGATTCGGTAATTTTCTGGTAGTCTTTCAACCATCCTTACCCTTGAGAAGAAGCTAATCCATTTCCGACCAAACCAATTCATGTCTTTTCCCTTTCACGCCTTTAAAGTATTCCTTGAGCCGTGCAAGCGTTTCTTCATAATCATCGGAAGGAATAAATGGCTCAGCAAAGCCAACTAGTTTTTTACCGTAGTCGAACTTTGTCATTAAGATTGGTACCCCTGCACCTTTGGCTATATAGTAGAAGCCCGATTTAAGACGATCCACCTTGCTCCTGGTTCCTTCAGGAGCCATACAAACCACAAATCGCTTCTTTTCATTAAAAAGCTCAATCACCGCATCGACAAAGTTGGTACTTTTGGAACGATCCACCGGGTAGCCTCCCATTGCTTTAAACACGTACCCAAAGGGAAAGCGAAAAAGGGAATTTTTGGCAAGAAACTTGATGTCTCCACCTACAGCCGCTCTAGCTAAAACGCCTATAGGAAAGTCCCAGTTAGACGTATGCGGCAGAACGATTAAAACGAATTTATTCAGGTGGTGTGGAAATGTTTTTTCCACTCTCCATCCAAAAAGCCTTAGGATTGCTATTGACAATCGGCGCAGCATAGTATTGAATTAAACATTAATAATGCCCTAAAGATAGCGAATTGCTGCTGTTCTCAAAATTTTGCCCCTGAATTCCATATTCCAATAGTAGTATGTCACTCACGAAATTGGAGTGCAAGAAATAACCCATGAAATATTGCTTTTTAAAATATCCATTACTCCTGGCTAGCTTAATGACGTTCAGTTTTGCCGTTGCACAAACTGCTCCTTTCCGGCCAATTATTCTTGATTTTTCCTATCAGGGAGGATTCTACGACCAGCCTATTGAACTAGAACTCATCTGCCCGGGAGCAACTATTTATTATTCGCTTGATGGAAACCTGCCTGATGCCGAAACCAATGTATATTCTAAGCCGATCCGCATTGACTCAACAACGGTGGTCAGAGCAATCGCTCATTTAGCTGATGGTCGAAAAAGCAGTACACATAGCCATACTTATTTTATTAATGAACCTGAAACTTCTTTTCCTGTAATATCTATTTCCATAAGTCCAAAGGTGCTTTTTGATCCGGAAAAAGGATTATATATGGCCGGACAGCACATTCAGGACAGCCTGCTTCGCATGCCGGGCGCCAATTTCTGGAGTCGGGATGAAGTACAAGCCAATTGCGAGATCTTTGAATCCGACAAGCGCTGTGTGCACCGAAGCCCCTCGGGTTTCCGCTTATTTGGTGGTATTAGCCGAACCTTCCCCCAGAAATCAATGACGATTGTTGCACGTAAAGAATATGGTGAAAAAAGAATTGACTATCCGATTCTGGGCCCCAATGCGCCTTCTTCCTTCAAGTTTCTGGTGCTCCGTAATTCCGGAAGTGATTTTGGTAAGACGCATTTCAGAGATGCTTTTATGACCAGCTTACTTGATGGCTGGGATATTGAAACGCAGGCTTATCGCCCTGCACAGGTTTATATCAATGGGGCCTACTGGGGGATTTACAATATGCGTGAAAAAGTAAATCGCTATTTCTTAAACAGCCATTTCCCGATTGATAAAGACAGTATTGACCTGATTGAGCACCGAATGTCCTTAAAGAGAGGAAGTGTTATTCATTACAGAGGGCTACTTGATTTTTTACAAAGAAACTCCCTGGAAAGTGATGAGAATTATCGCATCGTGCAATCCATGATGGATGTGGATAACTTCATGAATTATCAAATTGCTCAAATTTATTTTGACAATAGGGATGCAGGCGGGAACATTAAGTTTTGGCGCCCCCAAACGCCCGAAGGCATCTGGCGCTGGATCTTGTACGATACAGACTGGGGGTTTGGCCTCCATTATTCTAATGCTTACGCCTTTAACACACTCGCTTTCCATACAAAGCCAGATGGCCCAGCCTGGCCAAATCCACCATGGAGCACCTTTTTGCTTCGATCTTTATTAGCTAATAAAGAATTCAAAACAACCTTTATCCAACGATTTGCGGATCATTTGAATACTACTTTCCGCCCGAAGAGAGTGTTGGCTCATATTGATTATTTCGAAGACTTACTGGAACCGGAAATTGATCGCCATTTGGAAAGATGGCGCCTGAGCAAGAGCGTTTGGCGCAAACATATTGAACGAATGCGGACTTTTGCCAAAGTCCGCCCTTTTTACATGCGGCGTTTTTTATCAGAAATGTTCCATACAGGGCCTACCGGAGACATTGAAATTACCGCCCGAGGTGGTGGGAAAGTATGGATCAACGGCCATGAACAACTACAGGATCAAACCATCCGGGGAGAATATTTTCAGCATTTACCCCTAAAATTAGAAGCAGAGCCGCTTCTGGGGTACCGTTTCGTACATTGGGATATCGACGGAAGTGAACTTTCAGATCGATTTCTTGAAATATATCCCGATGAGAAAGCACAAAAGCTCGTTGCCGTTTTCGAGTCCTTCAGACACCCACTTGAAGGAAAAGTCCTTTTCAATGAAATAAATCCTAACGGGAAATTCTCAGGCGATTGGGTTGAAATATACAACAACTCTGATCAAGTGGTTCAAATGAAAGACTGGATAATGGTTGATTTAAAGCGGCATCGCTTCGAGTTTCCGGATTTTCCCCTGAATCCTAAGTCCTATCTTATTGTTTGTAAAGATACCCTGTCGTTTCAGAACCACTATCCGGATCAATACAATTACCTGGGAAACTTAAACTTTGGCGTTAACAAGCGCAGGGAAATGCTTAGGCTTTTCAGCAATGACGGAGCAGCCATAGATAGTTTCTATTATCACATTCCAGCCATGGATTCCATTTTTTCCGTTGCCCTGCTTTTACCATCTTTGGATAATACTGATTTTGAAAACTGGGAAATATACCCTGGCAGTGGTACGCCCAATAGTGCTAACCCGTATTTCTTTAAAAGTAAAATTCAGCCCCAACAAGCACTATGGATGCGTATTGGGGCCGCTATTGGATTCTTTTTGGTCTCTATCTTTTTTATTTGGCTGTATCGGCAGAAAACATAAAGAAATGCTGTTATTCTAAGCCCTCCAGGCTTCGGCTTTGCTGTTGCTTACCTCCTTCTAAGGGAGGAGGGGCCACCTGAAGTGGCCGGCTCGTTCTAAACCAATTTGCCAATAAAACTCGCTGCTCATCGCTCAACTGCGCTTCAGGATGCATATTCGCATAAGCCCTGAAGGGCATTTCACCTTCCTGGATTTCTTCATAGCATTCTTCAAGCTTGTGCGCTCTTTTTTCTGGAGAATAATCCGTCCAAATTGCAAAATTTAAATGCGCCCGTCCATCTTCTATATGATCTTTAATCAACCAACCCAAGGGGTTGATATAAGTGTACCAAGGGTATTTCGTATCATAGGAATGGCAATCGTAGCACCCCTGCCGAATAAGGGTTTCGATTTCTTGCGGTGGCTGCGCCATCGCCAGAAAATCTTTAGTTGGATCCTTTTCAGGGCTGGTTTTGTCTATTTGGAAAAACTGTATAACGACCAAAACCGCGACGACAATCAATAATATTCGATTTCTCATTTTAACTTATAGTTCTTTGACAAATTGTTCTAATTTATTCGACGGAAGTGCCATGCCAGTATTCGGGCAATCTTGTTGCCATGATGCATTTCAATCGTCTTAACAGTTGTGGCCTTTACTTTTTTCAAAACCGCGTAATACATGTTTAGATGCTCTTTTTTGGCAACTAAGGTGGTAAACCACTTGCACAAGAAAGGAAATTGAGCGCTTTCACGAATCATGGTCTCCACGAAGTTCACTTCACCTCCGGGGTGCCATAGTTCCCTTTGTTGCCCACCGAAATTTTTTAACACTCCTTTCTGCGGCTTACCCAACTTTTTCCATTTTGCTCCTGCCTCATTCAAAGCTTCTTCTTTTGAACCATAAAACGGAGGATTGCAGATGGAAACATCAAAAGTCTCTCCTTCATTAATGATCCCGGAAAAAATGTGCCTGGAATCGGGCTGCAATCTTAACTCTAAAGCTTTTTTCAAAGAATTATTTGTTTGAACGATCAATTTGGCTGTTTTTATTGCTAATGGATCGATATCTGTAGCAATAAACTTCCACCCATAGGCTTTACGACCAATTATGGGGTAAATACAGCCCGCTCCCGTACCAATATCGAGCAAGCGGATGGCCCCTGTCTGAGGAATTTCCCCATCGTTCTCCAGCGCCAGCAAATCTGCGATATGATGTATATAATCGGCTCTGCCTGGCACCGCCGGACACAGGTAGTTCCGGGGGATATCCCATTGCTTAATATCGTAATACGCAAATAGCAATGCCCGATTCAGCTCCTTCACCGCTTCCGGACTTGAAAAGTCCAGACTTACTTTTCCAGAACGGCTTTTTATCAAAAAAGGAACAAGTTCAGGATTGGCATTACACAAACGCTCAAAATCATAAGCTCCCTTATGGGGGTTCCTTGGGTGTAAACCATTTTTTGTCGCACTCATTCTGCTTCAACTGAGTTTAAATAATAAGCCCCTGAGGTAGCGTAAAGCCGGGCTTTATCTTCTGCAAAGGAAATCAATTCTACAAAACCATCACTTTGGCGGCCGGTTTGGATTGGATACTTTTCAAAATATCCTTCTTTTTGTATAAAAACATAGCTCTGTGCGTCTTCCCGAATGATAGCCTCTTCTGGTAAAGCCCATACACTATCTTTTTCAATAATAATTGAAGCATTCACAAAAGTACCGGGCAGATAATGCGTTAGCCATTTTTCAAAATGCCCGTGTATTCGGGTAGCTTTAGTTTCCTGATCAACCATTTTGCCTGTTTGAAAAACTTCTGCTATGAAAACTTCCTCCAAACCTGGAATTTGAAATTTTATCGTTTGCCCTTTTTTCACATGACGAGCATCTTTAGCAAAAACCTTCAGCTCCAGATGCATATGGCCACAGTCCACAATTTCCAATAATAAATCCGCCGGGCTAATTAATTTACCCGGGTTGACCCGGACAGTTGAGATATATCCGTCGGCAGGTGCGTACAATGGCACTTCGCTTTTTAAGCTGCCATTTTCCTCTAATTGTTGGCTACTAATCCCTGTCATCCTGAGCGTTTCTTTTATTCCCTGGTAATGAGCTTTTTGTACGTCGTGCTCCATCCTGGCCTTATTCAGAGCCTGTTGAGCAACAGCATCTTTGCTTGCAAGAGTCTCCAGCCTATCTAGTTCTTGTTTTTTATATTTTAACGAATGGAAAGCCTCCAAAAAGTCTTTTTGGATCTCAATTAGATCCGGATGGCTAATTTTCACCAACAAATCCCCTTTCTTCACGGGATCTCCAATAATATACCTAGCCTGATCAACAAAACCTGTTACCGGTGAATAGATGGAGTATAAGCTTTTCGGAGGAACCTCTATCATACCAGTACATTTAACCTCCTTACTAAGGAGCCTTTTTTCCGGCTTACCCCAGGTGACTCCTGCTAGTTCTAACTGCTCTTTGCTCAAAGATTCCGGAGAAACATTTTCGAGCACGGAAGCCTCAAAATTCGCTTCTTGTCCTTTTTCGCCGGAAGAACAAGCGGTCATAAGCATTAAAAAAATCAATAAATAGAGTTTATCTTTCATTTTGATAATTTATAATCCCCTTGCAATACAAGAATTACTCCAGCAGGAAACTTTTATTTGGAGAGCCGTTCTTTATTGAGGTTTTCTAAGAAAACCTCAATAAAGAACGGCTCTCCAAATAAAGTTTTCTGCTAAGGCAATGGCTTCATGATCTGCAACTTAGGATGTTTATTTATTAGACTTATTCTGTTAAAAATTGATAATATAAAACAGCTTGATTGTAATCATGCAATAATTTCAAATAATACAATTCGCTTTCAAAAGCAACTTGTAAAGACTGTGTATATTGAAAAAAATCTATTTCTCCATTTTCCAGTTGGAGCTGAGCCAGTTGCTTCATTTCATTGGCTGATTCAAGCATTGGCTGTCCTTTTTCGGCCACTTGTTCCTGAAGGCGGAAAAGCTTTTGTTGAGCTATACTTAAGGCCGCTGACCACTTATTATTCGCGAGCACATATAAATTTTGGGCTTGCGAAAGTTGCAGCTCAGCAATCTGAATATTTCTTTTAATCCCTTTTTTATCCAACGGAATTTCCATGCCGACATTAACCCCCTGAAATGGAATGTCCGGACGAATAGATTGAGCAAAATATCCAACTGAAAACTCAGGCAAACTTGATTTTTGAGAGAGTTTGATTTTTTCCTCCTTTACTTTAAGCGATTGCCGGTATGGCTGGAGGAAGCTTTCAGATAATGCGAGGTTTTCAGGAAAATCCAGTTTTAAGTATGCCGTCGAATCTTCAAGAGGAACCGTATTTTCCACAAAAGCAGCAGATAGCAATGCCGTTTTAAGGCTTTCCATGGTACTTTCTTCTGATTGTAAAGTAATGAAAGCCCGGCTTTTTTGGTTTTGTGCAACGACATACTCAAGTTTAGAGGCATACCCATTTTTCCATCTGAATTCCATTAACTTAGCGATTGAATCGAGTAGCATGAACTGTGCATCAGCAATCCGTACGCGATTGACTTGAAATTTCCACTCATCCCAGTGCTTTTTTACCTGATAACGGAGTTCTTTTCTTTGAACGATCAATGCTGCCTGATTAAATGCTTTTTCGGCACCGACTACTCTCCGTGCCTGTTGAACTTTCCCTCCCACATTAAGGGTTTGGTCGAAAAAAAGGTTAAAATCATACAAAGCAGTATTGATTTGGCCGCTTTGGAGCCCCAAACTCGTTGGAGGCAAGGCTCCGATTGCTTCCTTTTCTAAATCTTGGGCCTGCATCTCTAAGGCCGCATTTTTCAATAAGGGATGATTGGCTTGAACACTGCTAAGAAGCGAGTCAAGCGAAACCCCTTTCTGAGCCTGCCCCAAAATGGGAAATAGAAGCACTAAAATAACAAGCATTACAGATCTTCCTTTTTGCCATGCCTTTCGATCTACCAGATAATATAGAACGGGAAGAACGAGCAACGTGAGTAAGGTTGCCGTAATCAAGCCTCCTATCACTACCGTAGCAAGTGGTTTTTGCACCTCCGCACCATTTGAAGTGGACAATGCCATCGGCAGAAAACCAAGAGCAGCAACCGTAGCCGTCATAATTACAGGCCGCAAACGCGTTAAGCCCCCCTGAATAATCAGCTCCTTGAAATCATTAAATTGTTCCTGCTGCTTAAGCTGATTAAACTGGCTGAGCAACACGATTCCATT
The DNA here is from genome assembly GCA_964537285.1 of uncultured Saprospiraceae bacterium. Lineage (GTDB taxonomy): Bacteria > Bacteroidota > Bacteroidia > Chitinophagales > Saprospiraceae > CAZHZT01. Next base: position 20,752 of record CAZHZT010000048.1, read on the forward strand.
CAACACCGCCACTCCAAAAAGCGCTATAAACCCGATACCGGCTGAAATACTAAAAGGCATTCCTCTGAGCCAAAGAGCCAATATACCACCAATCGCGCTGAGAGGAACCGCAGTGAATATGATAATAGCATACCTAAACTTCCCGAAAGCGAAAAACAGCAATAAAAATATCAGGAAAAGAGCAAGTGGCACAGCCAAACTCAAACGCCGCTGCGCAGCTTGTAAATTTTCAAACTGCCCTCCATAGCGAATCGAATAACCGGGAGGCAGCGGTAACTGACGACCAATCTCAGTTTCAATGTCAGAGACCAAACTAGCTACATCTCGCCCACGGACGTTGACACCGATTGTAATCAGCCTTTTGGCATCTTCCCGTGAAATCTGCATAGGGCCTTCGGAATAATCTATTTCCGCCAGCGTACTGAGTGGCACACTTCCTCCATTAGGCGATTGTATTTGAAGTTGTTGTAAATTTAGTTCTTTTCGATATTCAGGACTTAAGCGTACAACCAGGTCGAACTTGCGTTCGTTTTCAAAAACCACCCCAACTGCTTCACCTGCATAAGCGGTACGAATGATTTTATTAATACTCTCAACATCTAAACCATGCAAGGCTAGTTGCTGACGATTGTATCTAACCATCAACTGTGGCAAGCCTTCCGTTTGCTCTACTTTCACATCGCCGGCCCCTTCAATTTTTTTAATAATTCGCTCCGCCTGGTTAGCGAGCAAGCTGAGTTGCTCGTTGTTTTCACCAAAGATCTTAACGGCAATATCGGCTTTCGCTCCAGTCATTAGTTCATTGAAACGCAGTTGTATAGGCTGAGTAAACTCAAAAGACGCTCCGATAATCACCGAAAGAGACGCTTTCATCTTTTCGACCAGCCCTTCGCGGGTTTCTGCCGACACCCAATGTTTCTTATCTTTCAAAATGATCATTATATCTGCATCTTCAATAGCCATTGGATCCGTTGGAACTTCTGCTGTGCCAATTTTTGAAACGACATGCTTAACTTCCGGGAAATTGGCTTTAAGGACTTTTTCGGCCTTGGTCGTTGTCCGGATGCTTTCCTCAAGGGAACTGCCCGGCTGAATAGCCATCTGCATGGCCAGATCCCCTTCTTCTAAAGTAGGAATAAACTCTGCCCCCATACTTCGGAATAACATAACGGCAGAAAAAAACAATCCAACGGCTACTCCAATGGTCAAATACGGGATTCGCAGGCTCCCCCGTAAAACGGGCTGATATAACCTCTTGAAAAAACCGACCAAGCGATTGGATATATTTTGCTTGTATTCTATTTGCTTCCTGAATACCAGCGAAGCCATCATTGGAACATACGTTAACGACAAGATCAAGGCTCCTAAAACCGCAAAGCTAAACGTTAAAGCCATAGGCCTGAACATTCTACCTTCAATACCCTCTAGTGTCATAATAGGGATGAAAACCACCAAAATAATCAACACTCCAAAAAAAGCAGAGCGGAATAGTGCGGAGGAAGATTTTATGACCGCTTTGCTCATCTGATCTTGCGTCAATGTCTTTCCAACATAAAAAGCAGTTAATGCATGCAACACGCCCTCTATAATGATGACAGCACCGTCGACTACTATACCAAAATCTATAGCCCCTAATGACATTAAGTTGGCAGACACATTAAAAAGGTACATCATTATAAGTGCAAACAACAACGCAAGGGGAATAACGGAAGCCACTACAAGGCCAGCCCTCAAATCGCCGAGTAAGATAATCAGAACAATAATAACGATTACCCCACCTTCCAACAGATTGGTCTTAACTGTATTAATAGTTTTTGCCACTAAATCCGAACGGTCGAGATAAGGCTCAATGGAAACCCCTTTGGGGAGCGATCTTTGTACTTTTTCAATTCGATCCTGAACATTTTTGATAGCCTCACTGGAGTTCCCTCCTTTTAGCATCAATGTAATCCCCCCTACAGCTTCTCCTTCTCCGTCCATTGTCATAGCTCCAAAGCGCTTAGGATGCCCAAACCGGACATCTGCCACGTCTGTAATAAATATCGGGGAAGCTCCCGGAGAATGGCGGATACAAATCTGCTCAATCTCATCAAGGCTTTTCACTACACCTTCAGTTCGTATATAATAAGCATTTGTTTGCTTTTCAATATAGCTCCCTCCACTATTCTGATTATTCCTTTCCAGGGCCTCAAAAACATCATTTAAACTCAGGCCAAGGCTATTTAACCTCATAGGATCTACTGCTACTTCATATTGTTTCAAATACCCCCCGAAGCTACTAACTTCAATAATGCCTGTAATACCAGCCAGCTGCCGTTTCACAATCCAATCCTGAATCGTACGAAGCTCCATAGCTCCGAACTCTTCCCTAAATGCCGGCTCTACTTTTAAAATATATTGATAAATCTCACCTAAGCCCGTCGTTATGGGCATTAACTCAGGCGTACCAAGTCCTTCCGGAATTTCTTCTTCCGCAAGACTTGCCTGCTCTTTGACAAATTGCCTCGCTTCCAATACCGGAATATGATCTTCAAAAACAATAGTCACCACAGATAATCCAAAACGCGAAATGGATCGAATCTCGGAAACTCCCGGAATATTAGCCATAACTACCTCTATCGGATAAGTAATTAACTGCTCCATCTCCTGAGCTGCCAGGGAGCCCGAAGTAGTTACTACCTGTACTTGATTATTGGTAATATCCGGAACGGCATCAATCGGCAGTTTCTGCATTGCCCACATACCTGTAACAATCAAGCCCAGTGCAAATAGACCAATTATTAATTTATTATTTACTGAAAATGAAATGATTGAATGAATCATTCTAATTTAATTTTTTTCGGATGCTTAGCTGATTTTTTCTGGTCAGCCTCATTGCAATAAATTTCGGTTGGTTTTTGAGGTCCGCTGGTTCTTAAAAACTGAGTTGCTGGTCCCGGGGTCATCTCGGAACCAATATCACTCGAGTTAGTTCCGAGATGACCTCGGAACCAGCGGGGAAAGAAAGAGCCCTTCAAAATGTTTATTAACTTAGGTTACAGAGTACTAGTGCTTCAGGAACTAGGAGGATGAAATATAGAATGGCAAAAAAGAAGAGAAGAACCATTAGCCACAGGAGGTAAAACCCGTTTCCCTATGCCTTCTGGTTGATTGACCTGAAAGTAAATTATGGAAAAGTTCGACAATACAAAGGTTCCAATCGAATGAAGTGGCAGTCTATTATGATTGGCACCTTCTTCATGTTCATGTTGTTCGGATTGGAATAAATGATCATAAACAAAACTTCCAATATCCGTATGTTCATTTTCTAAATGAAGATAATAATGCTCTATCAATTCCGGCAAAAGCATGAACTGCCCAAAGTCTGTCTTTGGGAAAAAGCTTCCAATTAAGAAATAGCTCGCCATGAGGAATGCCGAAATCCGCATTTAAGAAATAGGTTTTTATCAAAAATTTGAGCCTGTTAAAAAATGGCTCGTTTCCCGTTTTATCGGGATATTACAGCAATTCTCGCCGCTTCGCGGCGAAATTTCTATTTTGAGGGATCCGGGAGGGCAATTTTGCTTCGCAAAATTGCCCTCCCGGATCCCTCAAAATAGAAATTTCGCGCCGTAGGCGCGTTTATTTCCCTAAGCGAGAATCGCTGGTAACATTAAGTAAAGGTATAAAAAAATTCCTATCCGGGGAAATGATCTTGGGCAACATCAGGAGGTTCATTTCTGACAGTAGAACAGACACCTGTTTACCCTGGATAAAAGAAAGTGGACAAGAGGGGGCTTCGCCCCCTCTTGTCCACTTTCTTTTATCCAAAACCAAAGAATATTCGTATAATAGCCTCAAAAAAAACAGCCATGCTTCAACAATTTGATCCACGAAACGCCGATATTCAAGTATTTATTAAAGACCGTTTGCTAAAACGCGAAGAAGCCAAAGTCTCCGTTTTTGATAGTGTAGTGCAAGGAGGGGATGCCGTATGGGAAGGCCTAAGAGTATATGATGGCCAAATATTTCTATTGGACAGACATCTTCAACGTCTACACTATTCTGCCAAAGCGCTGGCTTTCACAGATATCCCAACGATCGATTTTATTAAGAATGCCATTTTCAGGACGCTCGAAGCCAATGGCATGCGCAGCGATACTCATATTCGCCTAACACTTACCCGAGGTGAAAAAATAACATCTGGCATGGACCCCAGGCTAAATCAAAAAGGGAGCTGCCTTATCGTCCTTGCAGAATGGAAACCCCCTGTTTATGACAATGAAAGCGGTATTCGTGTGATTAGTGCTTCAATAAACCGGAACTCTCCGCGATTCCTGGATTCTAAAATACATCACAACAACCTGTTGAACAACATCTTGGCAAAAATACAAGCTAATGTTGCCGGCGTGGACTCCGCATTAATGTTAGATGCGAATGGTTTTGTTGCGGAATTGAACGGAACAAATATTTTTATGGTTAAAAACGGCCAGCTGCTTACTCCCCATGCCGATGCCTGTCTGAATGGAATTACCCGGGGATTAGTGTTGGAAATCGCTCAAAAACTTGGTATCCCGGCGCTTGAACGCAACATTTCTCTATCAGAATTTTATAACGCAGATGAAGTATTCGCTACCGGTACAATGGGCGAACTAACCCCCGTAATAGAAATTGACGGAAGAAAAATGAAAGAGCCTCCATTAAATGCTTTGCTCCCCCAAATAAAGGAGCACTTCATTGCGCTTCACAAAACAATGGGAGAGCCTTTGCCTTTCTAGACAAAGGTACCCCATGCAAAACAACAACTGATCCTGTGAATAAATATTGCGCGAAAACTTTTGTGACAATCTAAACAACTCCATTAGCCAATGCCCTCAAACCCAGAACCGTATCTCTAAAATGAAGCATTTGTTTTTTTATTAACGTTTCCATGGCGGAAGGAAACTGATCGCTAACTTTACTTAACCTCAAGTAGTGCCTGTACATCTCTTTCTCTGCATCAAGAGCTGCAAGCAATACAGATTTTGCAAAAGAAACCTTCTGATAATCACTTATGGACAAATACCTCTCAAACAATGCCTGGGCATCTTTTTGCCAATAGCAGCTACGCACATCAATCCCCAATTTTGCCAATTCCAACTCTAATTCATACTGTTGAATAAACCTCTCTGCAATTAACTTTTCAATATATTTTCGAATATGAGGAACCTGTATAAACCCCTCCACAATTTGCAGGCTACTGTAAGAAGCTTTATGGTATGCGAGTATCTTTTCTACTTCGCAAACGGAATACGAGTGAGCAATCATTAACATCTATTTTAGTGGTAAAGGATAGTTGATTTCGCCAAATCGAATGAATGGGGTTGCTCAGAAAGTATTTCATTCCTTCTGAAAAAGAAATTGGCTTGTAGAACAGATCGCTTTTTCGATTTTTTCTTTTAAAAAGCGATCATCTTTGTAATTTAGACTTGTTCTGCCAAGGGCAATGAAATACTTTTGGAACAGCCCCTCCATCCGGAAAACTCGGTGTCAAATTTCTTGAAATGGAGGTGTTATTAGCTCAGCGAAAAAAAGATGGGTAAAATTGTTAACGTATAGTTAAAGCGTTTGGTTAAGTCATACTTTTTTAGTAAAGACAGTCGCAATTTATTAAATATTTAGATGCAACGCAAGTCCATGTGTAGAATTTCTTCAAATATTTCTACCTCAACAGAACCACCACACTTTACGAGCTTTGGACATTTAGAGCGTTCAGGAGGCTTAATCTTTAGACTTCCTGAACGTTCTAAACACACCAAAAACAAAACCTGTTTGCCCTATCTTTGTTATGCTGTAAAAAGTTTTATTTCGACATGCATACAGACGAACTTTTACATAAAGCATTGAATCTGGAATCCCTTTCTGTAGAAGAAGGATTGTTTCTTTTTGAAAATGCCACCACAACGGAACTGATGTACACCGGTCATCAGTTGCGCCTGCATCATGTACCTAATGATGTAGTCACCTGGATAATCGATAGGAATTCAAATACAACAAACGTTTGCATCGCAAATTGCAAGTTTTGTAATTTCTACCGCAGGCCTGGGCACGAAGAATCCTACACAACCTCTATTGAAGAATACAAACAAAAAATAGATGAACTCTTTCAATTCGGAGGAGAGCAACTATTGCTACAGGGTGGTCATCACCCTGATCTGGGCCTTCGATTCTACGTAGATCTGTTCAAAGAACTCAAATCAATTTATCCTAACTTAAAACTCCATGCTCTGGGCCCTCCTGAAATCGCTCATATTACAAAACTTGAAAAGTCGACCCATTTCGAGGTCCTCAAGGCATTAAAAGAAGCAGGCCTGGATTCCTTGCCGGGAGCAGGTGCCGAAATCCTTTCTGACCGGGTTCGCAGATTGATTTCAAAAGGCAAATGTGGCGGCCAGGAATGGCTGGATATTATGCACGCTGCTCATAAAGTAGGGCTTACCACTTCTGCCACAATGATGTTCGGACATATCGAAACAAATGAAGAGCGAATGGATCATTTAGTTCGCCTTCGGGAAGTACAAGCTAAAAAGCCAACGGGAGCAAAAGGATTTATCGCTTTTATTCCGTGGCCATTCCAGGATGAAGACACCATCCTGAAGAAACTCAAACGCGCCAGAAACACTTGTACCGGTGATGAATACATCCGCATGATAGCCATGAGCCGAATCATGCTTCCAAACATAACCAACATCCAGGCCTCCTGGCTGACAGTCGGAAAAAAGGTCGCTCAACTTTGCCTTCATGCCGGAGCAAACGACTTTGGCAGCATCATGATTGAAGAAAATGTTGTTTCCGCAGCTGGAGCCAAATTCCGATTCACCGCCAACGGCATTCAAGAGGCCATAAAAGAAGCTGGCTTCCGCCCACAACTTAGAAACCAGGAATACGAATACCGCCAACTTCCGGAAAATATCATCCAACAATCGCTGGACAACAGCACTATGATTGTAGATTAATCTAAACCCGGAAAACGGAAAACGGTCAGCGGGATACGAAAATGAGCAATCAAACGCCTCTCCCGTTAACCGTTCCCCGTTAACCGTTAACCGTTAACCGTCAAACATGCTTTTCAATCGAATACCGCCAACTTCCGGAAAATATCATCCAACAATCGCTGGACAACAGCACT
>CAZHZT010000048.1:27998-38149 GCA_964537285.1 uncultured Saprospiraceae bacterium
ATGATTGTGGATTAATTTAAACCCGGAAAACGGGCAACGATCAACGGGATACGAAAATGAGCAATCAAACGCCTCTCCCGTTCCCCGTTAACCGTTAACCGTTAACCGCCAAACATGCTTTTCAATCAAATTCAAGAAGCAATAAAATACATTAATGGGAAGACTCCGTTCAAACCTAAAACAGGTATCGTTTTAGGCACAGGCTTAGGAAGTCTTACCGAAGATATCGAGATCACTGAGGAAATTCCCTATGAAAACATACCACACTTTCCTACATCTACGGTAGAAAGCCACGATGGAAAACTGGTTTTTGGCCACCTTTCAGATGTGCCCGTTGTCGCTATGTCCGGACGCTTTCATTATTACGAAGGCTATTCCATGCAACAAGTCACTTTTCCAATACGGGTATTGAAATACCTTGGAATCGAAAATCTGATTATTTCAAATGCTGCGGGAAGCATCAACCAGAGTATGAAACCAGGCCATATCGTTTTCATTAGGGATCATATCAATTTACATCCCGAAAACCCACTCAGAGGAGAAAATGATGAGCGCCTTGGGCCCCGGTTTCCGGATATGCTCAACACTTACGAAGCCCGATTCATCGAACAAGCATTCAACATTGCCAGGGAGCATCAAATTCCTGCACACAAAGGAGTTTATGTCGGATTACAAGGTCCAAACCTGGAAACACCAGCCGAGTATAACTACCTCCACATTATCGGAGGCGATGTTGTCGGAATGTCAACAGTGCCAGAGGTTCTGGTAGCCCGCCACATGAACTTGCCCGTATTGGTTGCGTCTGTAGTATCCAACCTGTGCTATCCTATTGAAACAATCACTGAAACAACCATAGAGGATGTTATTGAGGTCGTAAACGAAGCGACTCCAAAGCTAACGCTTATCGTAAAGAAATTTTTAAAAGAGGTAAAATAGACTTGTTCTGTAAACTTTTTACCTTTGCAGCCTAACAAACCTTTTCAACATGTCCGCTAAAGCAATGCTTCTCATTTTAGATGGCTGGGGTATCGGTCCGAACCCCGATGTAAGCGCCATCGCTCAGGCTAATACTTCGTATATGGATCAGTTACTGGAGAAATACCCTCATTCTACTTTAATTACCCATGGCGAAGACGTAGGGCTTCCCGAAGGGCAAATGGGAAATTCCGAAGTAGGACACCTGAATATAGGAGCAGGGCGCGTAGTTTATCAGGAACTTGCCAGAATAAACAAAGCCGTTAAGGACAAGGTACTGCACCAGCATCCGGTACTTTTAAAAGCACTGGGTGCAGCAAAGAACAACAACTCAAGCGTACATCTTATGGGACTGGTTTCAGATGGGGGAGTACATTCTCATTTGAACCACCTGAAAGCACTTTGCGACATTTGTGATGAAAACGATATTAAAAATGTTTTTATCCATGCTTTTACAGATGGCAGGGACACTGACCCTAAGTCTGGAGAAGGCTTCCTTTCCGAACTAACAAATCATATCAAGGATAAAAGTGCTCAAATCGCCACCGTCGTAGGGCGTTACTTTGCAATGGATCGCGACAAAAGGTGGGAACGCATTAAAAAAGCTTATGATCTGCTCGTATCAGGAAAGGGTACACCTACTTCAAATATTATTGAAGCGGTAAAAAAACATTATCAGGAAGGCATTACGGATGAATTCCTGGAGCCAATCATTAATTCAGCGCTCCGGGGGGAGGCCAAAGGAACCATTCAGCCTGGCGATACCGTGATCTGTTTTAATTTCCGCACAGATCGTCCAAGGCAAATTACGCATGTTCTATCCCAGGAGGATATGCCAGAACATGGCATGTATAAACTTGATACATCCTACCTAAGCATGACCCGTTATGACGATAAATTCAAAAACATTGATGTGCTTTTTGAAAAGGATGACCTGAAAAATACCATGGGAGAAATTCTGGAGCAAAAGAACAAGACGCAAGTTCGCATCGCAGAAACAGAAAAATACCCTCACGTTACCTTTTTCTTCTCCGGTGGCAGAGAAAAACCCTTTGAAAAAGAGCGCAGATTGCTTATTCCATCTCCCAAAGTAGCCACCTATGACTTACAACCAGAAATGAGTGCTATCGAAATTACCGATACGATCATCAAAGATATCCGGGAAAATACGCCCGACTTTATCTGTCTCAACTATGCCAACACAGATATGGTGGGCCATACAGGTGTATTTAAAGCAGCTGTCAAAGCTGCCGAAACAGTTGATGCCTGCCTTAAACGTTTGATAGCAGTAGCCTTGGAACATAAATACAATACGATCATCATTGCAGATCATGGCAACTCTGACTATATGGTCAATAGTGATGGCAGCCCAAACACCGCACACACCAAAAACCCTGTCCCTTGTATTTACATTGCTGAAAATGCCACTGACTTCCAAATAAAAGATGGCTGTCTTGCAGATGTTGCTCCGACTTTGCTCCATTTGATGGAAGTCGAAGCACCGGAAGAAATGACAGGGGAAGTTCTTCTTCATTCATGAAAAAACGAATATGAATTATAATAAAACTCTTGGAGGATGCATTCTTTTGCTAGCTTTAACCTTAAGTGCCTGCACAAAAGATAGCACCTCCAAAGAAAGGTTGGTCGAAAAAGTTGCTAAAGAAGTTTATTTCGACTTTGAAAGTTATTTTAACACCGAAATAAACCGCTTAGCAAATAGTGAAAAAAACTTAAAAAAAGTAGTTAAATACAAGGGAGAAGAAGAAGTAAAAATCATCGAAGCCGATTCAAACACTCTGGTAAATGAATTGAAGCTTTTTTCTTCCATTAACCTAAATCGCCCGGACTGGATCGACAAATACGCCCGGGATACTGTGGTACTTGATACAATTTTAGCTCCACTTATCCGGTACAGAGCACTCGAAGAGGACTTAAATATTCGCATTGTATCAATCTATTTTCTCCATAATGAGCCATTTTCTTTTTCAATCGAGAAAAAAAGCGAAAGTGTAATTGCAAAAATTGATCAAACACTCATTTACGAGCGCAATTGCTGCGCAAAAATCATCAGCTCGCAATCAACACTTTCTGAAGACGCTAAAGTATTCGAGATTGACCTTTACTGGGAAAAATGACCATTCTCCTCAAGTTTGCGTGCGCCGCTCAAAAAGCCCCACAAAAACTTAAGCATCTTTACTTGCATTTCTCCCATTTTCGTTTTACCTTTGCGCCACTTTTGAATATATATCTACAATGACTCAATAATGAAAAGGACGTTTCAACCATCAAGAAGAAAACGCGTGAATAAGCACGGATTCCGTGCCAGAATGAAATCGAAGAACGGTCGTAAGCTGCTCGCTCGTCGTCGTAAAGAAGGCAGAAAGCGTCTAACAGTTTCCGATGAAATGCGCTTGAAATAGAGTGACCTAACCGTCAATGCCAATACAACGCCACACGCTTAAAAAAGAAGAGCGACTCAAGAGCCGAAAGATTATCCAGCTTCTATTTAGTAGAGGTGGGCAATCATTCAGCTCTTTCCCTCTTCGTATCATGTGGACTTCCCTTTCTTCCCCTGACGCTTCTCCTCTCATTCAAATAGCAATCTCCGTTCCACGGCGTTCATTCCCCTCAGCAGTTAAGCGCAATCGGATAAAACGCCAGATAAGAGAAACTTTTCGTCTGAATAAATCCTGGCTTTACTCTAAACCGGAGGATAGTGGCAAAGGATATGCCATTATGTTTCTTTATGTAGCCAAGGAACCCCTTCCTTACAAAGACATTGAGAAGGCCATGCGATATGCATTTAGACGATTGCTGCGATCCGTTAAAGCAGCAGCCAATGACCAAGAGGGTTGATTTAATGCTTTAACCTTTCAAGAACTTTCTCCCCTAGTGCTTCAGGAACAAGTCCAAAGCCCTAAATCATCCCCCTCGCTTTCATTTCCAAATATTTATTTACCGTATTTACCGATAATTCATCAGGGCGAGTTAATACAGCCTGAATACCGTGATTACGCAACTGTTGTATCATTTGTTCTTTCTCAGCAATCGATTGGCGAGCAATGGTTTGCTGGTAGATTTGCTCTATGGTTTCACATTCCTGTTCCGTAAACTGCTCAACTTCTGTATTTTTAAAAAATACAATAACCAATAAGTGAAACTTGTTAATCCTGCGTAAAATCGGCAGCATTCTATCTAGCGAATAAGTACTTTCAAAATTGGTAAAAAGAAAGATCAAGCTCCTCCGCTGAACAAATTTCCTTAATGCAAAATATAACAATTCATGATTTGCTTCCAGCGGCTGAAGCGTTTCTTTGTATAATGCATTCAAAATCTTATTCAACTGGGTAGATGTTCTGTCAGCTTTAATAATTGTTCCCAACTTATTGGAAAAAGTGAGCAAGCCGGCTTTATCATGCTTTCTCAGCGCCAAGTTAGCAACCACGAGAGAAGTATTTATAGCGTGATCCATTAAGCTTAATTGATTAAAGGGCATTTTCATCACCCTGCTCTTATCGATCACACAATAGATTTGCTGAGAGCGCTCATCTTCGTACTGATTAACCATAAGCGAACCTCTTCTGCTACTGGCTTTCCAGTTGATGCTTCGGTAATCATCCCCCTTAACATAGCTTTTTATATGCTCAAACTCATAACTATGCCCCAGGCGGCGAAGGCGCTTTATCCCTAGATTCTGCTGGGTAGGGCTGAAAGCATTAATCTCCAGTTTCCGCATTTGAATGATAGACGGATATACCGGCACAACCGATGCTGAATCTACAATTATTCGCCTCTGAATCAAACCAATAGAGGTAGTGACAAAGAAATTCATATCCCCGAACCGGTACTCTCCCCGTTCTGTAGGACGAACATCATACGTCAATTGCTTTTTATGATTGGACTTTATAGAAAAAACTTTGCTAAAATTCCTAACCTGGAATTGCAATGGAAGCTCATCAATCAATTCAATTTTGAGATTTAGGCTGGATTGATTATTGACCTCAATCCTGATCAATGAAGAATCTCCAAGAGACAGCACTTTTGGTATAAACCGATGAGCTTCCACAGGCGTATTCAGAAGAAATAGAATAAATACCTCTGTTATGGCTATGGCAATCCCCAAAAAAAGTAATGTTTGCGCAACCGGAAAAAGAACAGGAAAAGCAAAACACCCTACAAAGAAAGCGACTATACTACCAAACACCAGAAAGAATCGGTCGGTCAGAAATATATGCTTCATGATTAACGCGGCACTTCAATATTCTCAACAATCCCCTTGATCACATCCATTGTGGTGTACCCCTCCATCTCTCTTTCAGGAGAAAGAATAATCCGATGATTCAAAACAGGATTGGACATATACTGAATATCCTCAGGGGTTACGAAGTTACGCCCTCTAATGGCAGCTATTGCCTTGGATGCCTTCATCATTGCCAAAGAAGCTCTTGGAGAAGCTCCCAGAAACAAATCACTACTGTGCCTGGTTTGATATACTATATTTGCAATATAATCGAGCAATTCATCTTTGATTAAAACATCCTGAACCAGAGCCTGGCAGCGCTTTATATCCTGCACCGAGCAAACGGGTTTCACTTCGTTTTTAACCGAAATATTAAAATCATTCCTAAAACGCCTCAGAATACTTTTCTCCTCTTCTAAATCAGGATACTGAAGATCAATTTTAAATAAAAAACGATCTAACTGAGCCTCTGGCAATTTATAGGTTCCTTCCTGCTCTATCGGGTTCTGAGTAGCAATTACAAAAAACGGGAAGTCCATTGTATAGGTTTTCCCATCCAGTGTAACCTGAAACTCCTCCATTACCTCAAATAATGCGGACTGTGTTTTGGCAGGAGCGCGATTAATCTCGTCGATGAGCACTACATTAGCAAAAATAGGGCCGTAATTAATATTAAACTCGGAAGTCTTAAGGTTAAAAACAGTGGTTCCGATAACATCCGTAGGCATTAAATCTGGCGTAAATTGAATCCTTGAGAACTCTGCATCGAGTGTTTGAGCCATTAACTTTGCAGTTAAAGTCTTGGCTATGCCCGGAACTCCTTCTATCAGTACATGCCCTCCCACAAACAAGGAAGCGAGCAAGAAGTCCTGAAGTTCCTCCTGGCCAATAATAACCTGATCTAACTGTTCCTTTATTTTACGAGAAACACTGCTTACAAGATCAACCCCTTGGAAAGGGATATTATAGAAATTTTCCTGAGGAAACGAAGGCTGTTCCTCAGGAATTGGATTTAACTCATCATTTGTCATTAACCATTGGTTTTACTCAGGTTCAAAGCCTAAAACAATATTGAAACGGCCGTATTCGGTCCATTTTGCATTCGTTCCAACCAAGTTCGGCTTGTCAAAGCCAATACCATAATCGAAACCAAGCGTACCAAACATAGGTAAAAATACCCGTAATCCCAAACCGGCAGAGCGTTTTACATCAAAGGGATTGAAGTCCCTGAAGCTCGTCCATGCATTACCTCCCTGAAGGAAACTAAGAACATAGATCGTCGCACTTGGATTAAGAGAAAGAGGATACCTCAACTCAACCGTAAATTTATCAAAAACCGATGCAGAACGACCATTATTAATTTCATTAACATCATACCCTCTTAAAGAAATGATATCCAAGCCCACGATACCAACCGTCTGATTGGCCAAACCATCCCCTCCAAGCTGAAACTGCTCAAATGGAGACAGCCCGATATCACTGTCATAAAACCCAAGCATACCAATCTTTGCAGAGGCTCTAAATACTAAATTACCAACAACAGGGGCATACCAATCTGCATCAAACCGCCATTTATGGTATTCGAGGAATTCAAATCTGCGTGCAATGGTTTCCTGATTTATATAGCGGTCAATGGCCTGTTCTGTCGTTTCATTTCCTCTGGTGGCCGGAGGGTTTTCATTAATATCCTGAATCTCTTCATCAGAAAGCACCCAAAAGTTATCATCCTTGAATAGGGAATAAGGAGGAGTAAACTGAACAGACAATGAGATCATCGAACCTTTTTTAGGGAAAATCGGATCAACGACGGAGTTACGCGCAATGGTAAGGCGAGTACTGAAGTTGTTGTAGTTTCCGTCGGTTACTACCGTCGTACCGTCTACAAAGAATCCACCGGAGCTCCAGTTTACCAAATCGATACTTTGAAGGCTTAAGTTTGCATTGAAGATAAAGTTGTCATCAGGAAACTTAAGACGTGTACCCAGGCCAATGTTTACTCCTGTAATACCAAGCTTACCATAACTTTGCGACTGCCTGTCAGCCCCATTCGAAAAGAGCGATAAAAACCCGCCAACGGTAAAAGAGGTTGGCCGTTTACCACCTAGCCATGGCTCGGTAAATGAGGCATTATAAGATTGAAAGAACCGGCCATTCGTTTGAGCCCTTAGGGACAGGCGCTGTCCATCTCCCTGTGGCAACGGGCTCCAAGCCTCTTTTTTAAATATATTCCGAACAGAAAAGTTATTAAAGGAAACCCCCAGGGTTCCAATCACGCCACGACCTGCACCTCCCCAACCGGCAGATAATTCCAGCTGATCAGAAGGCTTTTCTTCTACGGTATACTCAATATCTACCGTTCCTCTTGTAGGATTAACAGGTGTATTCACCCCTAAAGACTCCGGATTAAAATACCCTAGATTGATAATCTCTCTTTGAGAACGGATGATATCAGAACGGCTGAACTTCTGGCCGGGCCGTGTACGAAGCTCCCGGCGGATCACATGCTCATGAGTCCGGTCATTTCCTACAATCGTAACCCTGTCAATCGTCGCTTGCGGCCCTTCGAATACTCTTATTTCAAGATCAATAGAATCCCCAATTACAGCTATTTCAACAGGCTCGACATTGAAGAACAAATATCCATTATCCATATAAAGGGTACTGATATCCCGGCCGTCAAGGCTAAAACGCAGCCTGGTTTCAAGCAGCTCAGGGTTATAAACATCCCCCTTTTGAATACCGAGTACCTGCTCAAGGGTTTCGGTGGGATAAATGGAATTTCCTTTCCAGGAAATATTTCCAAAGTAATATTGATTGCCTTCGTTTAAATTAATTTTTATGAAGAGATCGCCTTTAGCATCACGCCAAATGCTATCACCTGTTATCTGGGCATCACGGTACCCTTTCTTATTATAATAAGCAATGAGATTTTTCTTATCATTTTCATATTCGCTTTCAATAAATTTCGAGGTCGACAGGACGCGTCGTTTACGACGCGTTTCTTTCATTTGCTTACGCAATTTCTTAGAAAGGATGCTTTTATTGCCTTCAAAGACGATATCTTTAATTTTTATGCGATTATTGCGCTCAATATCGAAGACCAGCCTGACAGCATTCTTCATATTTTCCTCAATCACCTCTTCTACATCAACCTTGGCATCCAGATAACCTTTCTCCGCAAAATAGGTCTTAATACCATTTGCCGCATTGGTTTTAACATTTTCGGTAACGATTCCCCCCTTGAGCAAGTATTTATTGACGATGCTATTTAGATCATCGTGAATACTTTTTTTAGCCCCTTTGTAAGAGAATCTGGAGAGCCGGGGACGCTCCTGAAGCCGAATTTCGAGGAAAATAATATCCCCTATTGTTTTCTCCTGAATGATTTGAACATCGGTAAAGAGCCTTAACCTCCAAAGTGCTTTTAAGGCATTCGAAATATCTTCGCCGGGGATGCGAATTTCATCGCCCACTCTTAAGCCGGCGATAGCTTTCACAGCGTTTTCGTCGCTGTAGTTTGCTCCGGTCACGATAAGACCTCCAATTTCATAATCTTTTGGAGTCGAATAATCAAAAAACGGCGGAAGCGTATCCGTTTGTTGAGCACTTGCTTGTGAATAGGTAGCAAGAATAAGTAGTAGAATGATGCTAGAATATAAAAAGCGCATAGGCGAATTTCTTTCAGTGATTGACAAAGGTTAACCTTCCCCAAGTGATCAAAATATGTTCAAAAGAGGCGTGCAAATATAAGAGAGGTTGTATTAAGAAACGAGTTGTTCACTAATTTTTCCAAAACGTCTTTCTCTTGACTGATAGTCAATTAAAGCTTGGTAGAGATGTTCTTTCCTAAAATCGGGCCAAAAAGTCGGTGTAAAATAAAGCTCGCTGTAAGCTATTTGCCATAAAAGGTAGTTACTTATACGGTTCTCACCACTCGTTCGGATTAAGAGCTCCGGATCTGGCATATCATGCGTATTCAGGGCACTTACAAAAGCTTTCTGATCAATATCTTCAGCTTTTAATTCCCCTGCTTCGACCTTTGCTGCAATATTTTTTACGGCATTAAGTATTTCCCATCGCCCACTGTAATTGAGCGCAAGCACCAGCGTCATTCGAGTATTATCTTTGGTGCTATTAATTCCATTGAGTAACGCATTGTGCGTAATATCAGGTAATTTAGCAATATCTCCGATTGCTTTTAACCGAATATTATTCTTGTTGAGCGTGGCTACTTCTTTTCCAAGTGTTTCCACCAATAGGCGCATCAAAGCATTCACTTCTAGCTTTGGGCGCTTCCAGTTCTCGGTAGAAAACGCATAAAGCGTGAGGTATTCGATACCGATTTCAGCAGCAGCTTCCGTAGTTTCCCTTACTGCTTTAACGCCATTTCGGTGCCCGAACAACCTGGGCTTGTTGTGTTGTTTTGCCCACCGGCCGTTGCCATCCATGATAACAGCTACATGTTTAGGCAACTTCTCCATATTTATCTGAGCCTTCAAATCCATCAACTCTATTTTTCTTAGTTCTTTGACATAAATTGTGGAAAATGGAACTTCAAAATGATAAGCTTTTCAGCCCAAAGGGCATTCAAGGCTTATCATTTTGAAGTTCCACACAATTTTTCAAAGAACGTCTTTCTTTGAATAAAGATTATCCGCAAATTCGGCTTGTCATTGATTTTAAAAAGCAACAAACCACCTTAGGATCCCCTTTAATATTATTTGGCTTACAAAGTTAAGCTTTTTTAAGCGCTAACAAAAAGGGATAACGCAAAGGACAGGGCTCAAAGAGGATTTTTTTGGAATATGGAAAAATTCCTGCCGCTTAGCTCTTGAATTTTCACCACTTTCTATTCTATCTTTGTAGTTAAATCTTTTAAAGAAAAGTTATCGTTCTTTGACAAATTGTGTGGAACTTCAAAATGATAAGCCTTGAA
>CAZHZT010000049.1:0-37900 GCA_964537285.1 uncultured Saprospiraceae bacterium
TACTGCACCTTTTTTTAATTGCAGGGACAACATGAAGTTCCTGAAAATCCGGGATAACTTATTTTTCTGTTCTTAAAATGTTTACCAAATGAAATCATCTAGAACTAATTGCCTAATCCCTAAAATAAAGTCTATTTAGTGCTGAATAAAAATACATTTCCATCAGCTCCGGCTACGACTACCTTTTCTTTAAAAACTGAAATTGCCAATAAATTAACTTCAGGAAAGTTGGAAATGTATTCCCAGGTTTCTCCCCCATCGGTTGTTTTTTCGATGCGGCCATTATCGCCGGCTACATATCCCTTTAAAGGATCAATAAAAAAAACGGCATTATAGGAAGCTAAAGCACTCCATGCAATATCATCTCCTCTTATTTTACTCCAATTTTTGCCTCTATCAGTGGTTTTTAGAATAGAGCTACCACTTCCAACGACATAACCAGTGCTCTCGGAAGGAAAATGAATATCCTGGTAAAAATCCCCCCTCATGCCGGTATCTTCCCAGCTTTTACCGCCATCCGTTGTTCTTAGTAAGATTCCGTAACCGGCAGCATGATAGATTCCACCGCCTGAATATTCAATAGCCCTAAACTCATGGGGCCATTCCGTTCGGGATAATATATTGCGGTTCATATCAAGTCGCCAAATCACGCCAGTGGTCAGTCCGCCTCCTCCTGCCACAAGGATTTCATTTTTAGAGTCCGAGGCTATTCCCATTAATTCATCCCAGTAAGTCATCCGGGTAAATATCCACTCGTCCTTTGCCAAAGGTTTTTCAAACCAATACCCGCTTTTTCCAGTCGTAATTAACCCTTCATTTTGTATAAAGGCGACATCGTTTAATTCATGATTGGCAATGGAATCAAGTTTCCAGGTAGCGCCTCCATCTAAAGTAAAAGCGCTAACCCCTAGATTCCAGTTATCTCCTCCGAGTAGATAGAAAATCTGATCACTTTGCATTAAAATGGCATTCCCATCAAAGTAAGGGTCAAGTTGAACTTTTTCAAACCCGATCTCTACCGAATCCTGTTTACAAGCTAAAAAGGAAGCTGTACTAAGAAAGACAAAAAAAACTTTTTGAAGGATTGAGAAACTAAATTTCACCTTTTTTGATTAACTAGGCATGAACTAATCAACACACACACAAAATATGGAATCCAAATCAGTCGTAAAAGAATTTAATGATTATCGAGCGTTAATGAATGAAAAATTAATGGCCGAAGACAATCTGTTTTTAAAACGCTTTTTCAACCTGGACACGAATGCATACAAAGAAGGGGCTTTAAGTACAAAGGTAAAAGAGTTGCTGGGATTAGTAGCTTCAATGGTACTCCGTTGCGACGATTGTATCCGTTATCACTTGGGGACATGTTATGAGCTTGGAGTTTCCAAAAGTGAGATATTTGAAGTTTTTTCAATTGCGAATCTGGTCGGAGGCTCCATTTGCATCCCTCACACCAGAAGAGCGCTTGAATACTGGGAAGCATTAGAGCAAGAAGGTATAGGAGCCTAGTGCTTCAGGAACTAGAGAATTTTGAGGGGCAAAAGTAGTTCTTTTGTTCCTCTAAATTCACCAGGATGGTTTTCAAACAGTAACATTAACAATTGAAGCATTGATAGTTATGAATAAACAGTTCTTATTCACGATCTATGTCATCTTATCAACGGGCATGTTTACCGGAATGGAGGCTCAAAGCACTTTACAACAAGCCATAAACTCCTTGGCCGAACATTCAAATATGGAGCACGGCTTCTTAGGAGTATCGGTAATGAATGTGAGCGACGGTAGATCAATTGCCCAATACAATGCTGAAAAAAGCCTTATTCCTGCCTCAAGCCTGAAAGCCATAACTACTGCTACGCTACTGGATATTGTCGGTCCGGATTTCAAGTTTCAAACCAAACTCGAATACAATGGGCAGATACGCTCTGATAGTGTCCTAGATGGAGACCTGATCATTAAAGGCTCCGGAGATCCGTCTCTGGCATCTACCTTGCTCCCGGATGTAGCTCAGTTGGATGAATTACTTCAGTTGTTTCAGCAAGCCATCCAGGCACATGGAATAAAAAAAATTAAGGGCCGAATCATCGCAGACGCATCCCTGTTGGGGTCAGTGGTAAATGCTCCTACATGGCAATGGGCAGACCTGGGCAATTACTATGCCAGTGGAGCATGGGGATTAAATATACATGACAATCTGTACTACTTGTCCTTCCAACAGAACCCTGTAGAAGGAAGAAGGCCCGAGATACATAGTGTAAAACCTGATTTGCCTTCCATTGAATGGATCAACGAGGTGGTCTCTGGCCCAAGAGGATCCGGGGATAATGCATATATCTTTGGTGCCCCTTATACCCACCTCAGGTTTGTCAGAGGAAGCATTCCTGCGGGTAACCTTTTGTTTAAAATAAAAGGTTCCATGCCTAATCCGCCTTATTTTTTGGCTTACCGTTTAAGTAATTATTTGGAGGCATGCGGAATAAGAGTTGACAAAGAGCCTGTTGTACAAACCGAGACATCCAGAGAGGAACGCCATGAAATTTTTTCCTATGAATCTCCTTCATTGGAAGAATTAATAAAACTGACTAACTTCAAAAGTGTAAATCTTTATGCAGAGTGTTTTCTCCGGCAAATAGGAATAGCCCTAAAAGAAAAAGGCAATTTAAAGGAAAGCATCAATGCTATGATATCGTATTGGACGGATAGGGGGGTTCCTTCAAAAGGATGGAATCTGGAAGATGGAAGTGGCTTATCACCCAGGAATCGAATTACTCCCTTACAGCTAACCCAAATACTGCAAAAGGTAGCTAAAAACCAGGCTACGTTTCCTGCGTTTTTTAACTCATTACCCAAAGTAGGCTATGAAGGGACAGTCAAATATATGTTGAGTGAATCTTCGGCAAGAGGAAAAATAAGAGCAAAGAGTGGTTCAATCAGCGGTGTACGGACATATACAGGATATGTAGAGTCAAGAAGTGGCAAGCTAGTATGTTTTGCAATTATGGCTAATGCATTTGACGGCTCAAGCACTGCTATCCGAAGAAAGATGGAAAATATATTGTTAGAAATATATAAACTTTAAGATGTATAGCAAGTTAAATACAGTGTAACCTAAGTGGCCACAATAGTTATTTCAGCATAGAGTCTACTTATCTAAAAATATAAGCAAATGATCGAGTGAATTAAAACCTTAATGGAATAAAAATTATATTTACCAAAACCAACAATGATGCTCCGACTTTTACTATTCATTTTACCGTTGCTAGTTTACTATTCCTGCGTACAGCCAGATAATGACAGAACTACTCCTTACCTGGAAGAAGTTAACCCAAAAGCTTCATCATCATCCAACAATGCATCCGACTTTGTTGATTACCCGGAAGCCGGCAAAGGATCCTTAAAGGATGGCATTCTAAATTTTGAGCGGGAGGTGTGGCAGAAGCCCAATATGATTATTAATCGGATGGGACAGTTAAAAAACAAAACCGTTGCTGATATTGGAGCAGGTTTTGGGTACTTTGCTTTTCGTTTACTGGATAAGGCTGAAAAAGTAATTGCTATCGATATCGATACGGCAGCCATTGAATTTATGCAATCGCTTCAAAAAAGATTACCTGAGGACTTTCAAAGTCGTTTTGAAGCGAGGCTCTGCCCAACCGATGATCCGAATTTAAACTATCAGGAGGCCGACATGGTCATCATGGTCAATACATACATTTACATCAATGATCGAATCGAATACTTGAAAAAACTTCAGGAGGGCATGGCTCACGAAGGAAATTTAGTTATTATTGATTTTAAAAAGAAAGATATTCCTATTGGCCCTCCTGCTGGCTCGAGGATCCCGCTAAGCGAAGTAGAAAAAGAACTGAAGATTGCTGGCTTTAAGCGCATAAAAACCGATGACACCTCTTTGGAGTATCAGTATATTCTTACAGCGGTAAGACCTTAAACAAGTGTATAGGCATTTAGCCCATAAGAGTGCAGCCCATTATTTCTTCGAAATAATGGGCTGCACTCTTATGGGCTAAATGCCTATACACTTGTTGGCTCTGCGTGCCATTGTTTTTCAATAAGTTCCTCCCGGTCCGGTCCGGTAGAGATCATAGAAACGGGAAGTTTCAGATAATCCTCTAAGGATTGGATAAAGGTTTTGAGTTTCTCAGGTAACTTTTCGAACGTTTTTATATCTGCAAGAGACGTATTCCAGCCTTCGAAGGCTTGGTATTGTATATCAATATCAACGCTATTGACATCATAAGGCAATTCGTTGCCTTGATAACTGTCATAGGAGTAATTTACGCCAGCTTTGATTTCATTAAAGTTGTTGAGGACGTCAATTTTGGTGATTACCAAGTCAGAAACGCCATTGATCATGCAGGTATACTGCAACTGAGGGATATCAATCCACCCACAGCGCCTAGGCCGTCCCGTAGTTGCTCCGAACTCATTTCCCTCTTTTTGTAAGAGTGCTCCTGTTTCACCGTGTAGTTCCGTAGGGAAAGGGCCACCTCCAACCCTTGTACAATAAGCTTTAGTAATGCCGATAACCCGGTCAATTTTATTGGGAGCCACACCAAGTCCGGTGCATACGCCTGCGGTAATGGTATTAGAGGAAGTAACAAAGGGGTAAGTTCCAAAATCAATATCAAGCATAGAGCCCTGTGCCCCTTCCGCAAGGATACGATGTTTTTTCTCTATTGCCTCATTAATGAAATATTCTCCGTTCACTTTTTTAAGTTGCCGCAATCGCTCCAGGCTATCAAAGAACTGCTCCTCCTCTGAAGCCAGATCGAATTCGAAATCCGGATAAATTTGCAACAGTCCTAAATGTTTCTTTTTAAGTGCTTGATATTGCTGATCAAAGTCAGGGCGGTCAATATCTCCCACTCTTATACCATTTCGCCCGGTTTTATCCATGTAAGTAGGCCCGATCCCTTTCAAGGTAGAACCTATTTTTTCCTTGCCCTTTGCTGCTTCGGAAGCTGCATCGATATAACGATGGGTAGGAAGAATGAGGTGCGCTTTTCTGGCGACCAGCAACCGATCTTTATAATCAATATTTTCTTTATCCAGCATATTAAGTTCCTTGCGTAGCGTAATAGGGTCGATCACCACGCCATTGCCGATAAGATTCAATTGATCAGGTCTGAAAATACCCGACGGGATTGTGTGGAGTACGAACTTATTTCCATCGAAATGCAGGGTATGCCCAGCATTGGGGCCACCTTGAAATCTGGCGATCACATCATATTGATCGGCAAGGGCATCCACAATTTTGCCTTTCCCCTCGTCGCCCCATTGTAGTCCGAGAATTACGTCTATTGCCATAATTGGTTAAATAAAATTCAAAAATTAATCATTAAGGAAATTCATAGCCTCATCGATGGTGTGGCTAAAGCGAAAGAAAGATTTCAGCTTAGTGATTTCCAACAATTCAATGACTTGTGTAGAAGGGTTAACTAAAGTAAGATCTCCTCCTGCATTTTGAGATTCTCTGCGTAGAGCGATCAAAAAATTAATACCAATGCTATTCATAAAGGAAAGCTTTCCAAGATCCAGCACGACTCGATTAAAGCCGTTAGAGATTTTATCCTGAACGTTGCTTACAATTTTTTTATTTTCCAACTCATTATACAAGTCGGTAACTTCCAGAATTTGGATAGGGTTGTCGTTTGCTGTTATGACGTAACTCATGAGACTTAAGTTTTGGGAATCTTTGATTATTCTTAATTATTTATTTCTTTGACATAAGTAGTTCACGGAATTGGGCTACTTAAATTGTGAAAAATGGAACTTCAAAATGATAACCCTTTCAGCCACAAGGACATTCAAGGGGT
The DNA here is from genome assembly GCA_964537285.1 of uncultured Saprospiraceae bacterium. Lineage (GTDB taxonomy): Bacteria > Bacteroidota > Bacteroidia > Chitinophagales > Saprospiraceae > CAZHZT01. The sequence continues at coordinate 5,841 of CAZHZT010000049.1, forward strand.
ATCATTTTGAAATTCCACACAATTTATCAAAGAACGAATTATTTTAGTGCCAGATGAATTTTATGTTTTTGAACCAACTGAGTGGTAAAGATTGCTTAAGCGCTAATTTGGCTCAGGCACATAATCTTCTGCCTAGTGATTCAGGAACTAGCACTTTATTTTAAGCAGTTTCTTTCTGGGTTAAACCATTTTTAGATTGGGTTCTGGGGCAGGCACCGTCACAATGCCCGTAGAGATTGAGAGAATGCTGGGTTATTTTAAACTTAAGCAATTCTCCCATCATATTTTTTATTTGTTGAATTCTTGGATCGCAGAATTCCAGTACTTTTCCACAATCTACACAAATCAAGTGATCGTGCTGCTTATATCCGTAAGATTTTTCATATTGTGCCAGGTTTTTACCAAATTGATGCTTTTTTACCAGGTCACAACTGACTAACAGCTCTAATGTATTATATACGGTGGCACGACTCACGCGATAATTTTGGTTTTTCATGTGAATATATAGCGCCTCGGCATCAAAGTGATCGCTTCGTTTATATATTTCTTCCAAAATTGCGAACCTTTCCGGCGTTTTTCGAAAATTATTTTTCTCCAAATGAGCTGAAAAGATGTTAATTACTTGTTTGATGATTTCTTCATTTTTATTTGGCATAATCGATCCTCCTCTAGTTTATAGTTCTTTAATAAAAATTGAAATTCCTCGTACACTCCGGCTACCTTTGCAACTGTTAAAGATAGCACAAAGAGTTTGAAAAGAAAATATTATTTAGTCTAAATATTGGCTTTAACGATAATTTAAATACCTGTAGGACGCGAGTTGCAATAATTTTATGGAAAGCAGGGGGCGGTTGCCCCCTGCTTTCCATAAAATTATTGCAACTCGCGTCTTTGATAAATAGACGTTCTTTGACAAATTGTGTGGCACTTCCAGCAATTCTCGCTGTGGAACATCACAATTTATGTCAAAGAATTTAAATAGATAACATTTTAATCCACTGATCGTTCTTTGCCTAAGAAATGAATATTGCGCATTAGGCCTTTATACCTGGTTCTTTTTACAGCCGATTTACGAAAGACCTTTCCAAAGACTTCCTCTGTTAGCTCCAACCAATCCTTAGATGTCATTTGAAGTAAATCGGGGTGAGGCTCAAAGGCCGGTTCTTGATGTGGAGTAGAAAAACGATTCCACGGACAAACCTCCTGACATATATCACAGCCGAACATCCAATTCTCCATTTTTCCCTTAAATTGCTCATCAATAGCCTCCCTGAGCTCAATAGTCAGATAGGAAATACACTTACTGGCATCGACAATATACCCAGTCGCATCAATAGCCTCTGTCGGGCAAGCATCGATGCAGCGGCGGCATCTTCCGCAATAATCTTTCATGGGCCCGTCTGGTTTTAGTTGCAGGTCGATGATAAGATCTGCAAGAAAAAAATAAGATCCTCTTCTGGGATTAATGATCAAAGTATTTTTTCCAATCCATCCTACCCCGCTGCGTTTGGCCCAATCTCTCTCCATGACGGGTGCTGAATCTACGAAGCAACGTCCGTTCACTTCGCCGACTTCTTCTCTTAAGAAATTCAAAAGTGTTTTTAGTTTCTTTTTGATTACAAAGTGATAATCTTCTCCATAAGCATATTTAGAAATTTTAGGTGCCTGTTTATCTGTTTGTTCTTCTTTGGAGAAATAATTATACGTCAAGCTAACCACTGATTGAGCTCCAGGCACCAATAAGGTAGGGTCTATGCGTTTTTCAAAATGGTTCTCCATATAGGTCATCTTTCCATGATATCCTTTATTGAGCCAGGCTTCCAGCCTGCGGGCTTCTTCTTCCATTTTCCCGGCCTTAGAAATGCCAACGAACTCAAAGCCCATATCATAGGCCTTTTGCTTTAGAAGCCGGGTATTTTTTTCGATGTTATTTATTTGCTTACTACTCATCTAAAAATTAGAGTTATGAGCGGATCGTCGAATTGGCAAAAGAGAAAGTCATCAAATATTAGCGCAGCGCAAGGTGCTTGCCAAAGGCAAGCACCTTGCGCTGCGCTAATATTTGATGACTTTCTCTTTTATAGTATTTGTAATTTGGCAAACTTCAGCATAATACGTTTTTGCTCTCCATCTTCAAGATCTTTAAAAAAGATGGTAGCAACACGATTGTCGTTATTTCCGTCAATAGCAAGAACCTTGCCTTCACCAAATTTCAAATGAAGGACTTTCATTCCTGCCTGAATTTTATAACTCGGGCTCGGATTAAAATCGTCCGGATTGATAGCCGTTTTTGCAGTTTGAGAAGTTCGAGACTTAAAATTTCCTATGACCCCAGACCTTTGAGGGCCTTTATTTGAAGAAGCCTTACCGGTTCGGGCAAAAGGAGAAAGTTCAAAATGTTCGTCTGGAATTTCTTCCAGGAAGCGGCTAGGTTCGTTAAAAGTCATTTTACCAAAGCGATAACGGGATGTTGCATAAGCCAATGTCAAAAATTGCTCCGCGCGAGTAATCGCAACATAAAACAAGCGACGCTCTTCATCCAAACCCTCCAAGGTATCCATTGACATGAATGAAGGAAACAGCTTTTCTTCCAGCCCAACCACCATAACCGATTTAAATTCCAGGCCTTTAGCAGAGTGCACAGACATCAGAGTAACAAAGTCGGGCTGATCGGCCTCCTGATCCAGATCTGTCAATAAGGCAATATTCTGAAGATAGCTGGCGAGCGATTTATCATCTTCAATTCCATCTTCATCACTTACTACATCATTCATAACGAAGTCCTGTATCCCGTCGAGTAGAGAATTAACGTTTTCAAGCCGGCCCAGCCCCTCTATAGAATTATCACTTTTCAGCGTATCAATAACACCGCTTTGCTTCGCGATAAACTGAGCCACATCAAAAGCATCAGCAGTTTGCGCTTTTTTCTGAAAGGACTTAATCATCTCGACAAATCGATCCAAACTGTTTCTGGTACGCCCGCTAAAATTTACCTGCGGAATAGAATCCCACAAAGATTGATCTGCCTGGCTTGCATGATCGCTAATTTTAGAAACTGTTGTATTTCCAATTCCTCTTTTAGGATAATTGATCACTCTGCGAAGAGCTTCTTCATCCCGGATATTTACAGCCAACCTTAAGTAAGCAATTAAATCTTTCACTTCTTTGCGCTGGTAGAAAGAAAGACCACCGAAAACTTTGTAGGGGACATTTTGCCTTCGAAGGTATTCTTCAAAGATCCTTGACTGTGCATTTGTTCTGTACAAGATCGCAAAGTCTTTATTGCTGAGATGATAGCGATTTTTTTGTTCTATAATAAGATCGGCAATACGCTTTGCTTCTTCGTTGTCGGCGACTGCTTTGATGAGCTTAATTTTATGGCCCTGCCCTTTATCCGACCATATTTTTTTAGGTATTTGCTTTTGATTAAAAGAAATCAATTCATTGGCAGCGTTAACGATGTGGTTGGTGGAACGGTAGTTTTGTTCCAGTTTGAACACCTTGAGTTCTGGAAAATCTTCTTGAAAATTTAAAATATTTTCGATGGTTGCCCCCCGGAAGGCATAGATACTCTGGGCATCATCCCCGACAATACATATATTTCTGGGACTTTGAGAATAACGAACCAACTTTTTCAGGATCGCATACTGCAAGTAATTGGTATCCTGAAACTCATCTACCAGTACATACTTGAAGCGCTCACGATATTTATCCAGGACATCTGGATTTTTGTGCCAGAGTTCATATAATCTGTACAAAAGGTCATCGAAATCCATAGCCCCTGCTCGTTTGCACTGGGCAGTATATTTTTCATAAACTTCATGAAACCTCGGGCGGCGGTTATGTTGATCTTGCATCATCAACTCCTCATTTTGAACATATAGTTTAGGAGGGATGAGATTAGACTTAGCGGAAGAGATCCGGCTTTTGACAGCATTTACATTGTATTGGTTGGGGTCTAGTTTCAAATCCTTAAGGATATTCTTAATCACACTTTTACTGTCTTCCGTATCATAAATAGTAAAATTCGGTGGATAACCGATTTTTTCGGCCTCCATACGTAAGATGCGAGCAAATAAAGAGTGAAAAGTACCCGACCACACCCTTCTTGCCAAGCCACCTACCACAGCTTCAATCCGTTCCCCCATTTCACGAGCGGCTTTATTGGTAAAGGTTAAAGAAAGAATTTCCCAAGGCGGAACGCCTTCCTTGATCAAATGCGCAATTCGATAAGTAAGTACTCTTGTTTTTCCGGAACCAGGCCCGGCGATAACCATAACAGGGCCATTAATAGTCGTTACAGCCTGGCGTTGAATATCATTTAGTTTCGATAAATAGTCCTGCATATTAAATTATATAGCGGTTAACGGGAAATGGATAAGGTAGGACGCGATTGGCGCATTTGAGGCTTTAGGCCTCAAATGCGCCAATCGCGTCCTACCTTATCCGCAACTTGCATTTATTAATGTAGTCTTTAATGTTAACTTCAAAATTACGAAAAAAGTGGAATTTTTAAGGCCTGCCGGCCATTCTTTCCAACCATTCTACAATTTCTCCTGCTACATCAACCCTGGTGACAGATTCAATGCCCTCCAAGCCAGGGGAGGCATTCACTTCCAATAGTAAAGGGCCATTACGGGAAGGAAGCATATCTACACCAGCCACAGATAATCCACATAATTCAGTGGCCCTTAGAGCCATTTTTTCTTCTTCTTCAGACAGTTTTATTTTAAACCCGGTTCCTCCGCGATGTAAATTTGCCCGGAACTCCCCGGGCAAAGCTTTGCGTTTCATGGCAGCTACTACTTCCCCCCCAACGACCAGGGCCCGAATGTCTTTACCTTCGGACTCCTTAATGTACTTTTGGAGGATAAATTTTTCCCTGGTTTTTAGAAATGCTTCTGTAACAGCTTGAGCAGTAGGCAATTTATCCGCCAGAATTACCCCCATCCCATGGGTACCATCAAGCAGTTTGATGACAAGCGGGAAACCCAATCGCTGAAAAGCCTTACCCAAATCTAAGAGATTAGGGGCAAAAATTGTCGGAGGGATGGCTATTCCGGCTTCACTCATAATTTGAAGGCAGCTCAGCTTATCTCTTGTTTTAAGCAGGCCATCTGATGAAGCCGTTACAGGTATTTTCATGGCTTCAAGATGCCGGATAATAGTGCTCCCTAACTGTGAAACAGAAGATCCTATCCGGGCAATCACTCCATCGACTTGTTCCAGTGAGCGATCTCCATAAAAAATGGATACATTTTTCCCACTCATTATTAGTTGACAGCGGCTTATATCAACCATTTCTACAGAGTGCTTACGCTTTTTAGCTGCACGCAATAAACTTTGGGTAGAATACAATTGCGGCCCTTTCGAGAGGATAACAATTTTCAACTTAACAACAGTTATTGACTTATTGGGCTACTCAAAAAGCAGTTCGTTAGCTCTGGCAGCTCCAATAGTTAATGATTTTAATAATGGGTTAATGTAATATTAAAAAGGCAATAAATCACATCTCAAATGAAATTTTCTTTATTATTTTGAATATCAGAAAAGTTGAAGCAATTAATTGTATTTTTGCAAGTAATTCATATTAGGCTACTGAATAATAAAATAAATTTTTTATAAAAAATCGCTCTCTTAAAATTAAAGCACGAAGGATCATGTTGAGAAAAATTGGAATTTTACTCGCTTTAAGTACTGTTTTCGGGCCTGTTTTTGGCCAAATATTTCAACCAGTAAGCTGGGAATGGACTTCCAGTCACCTCGGAGGTGAAGAATATGAACTTATTTTTAAAGCAGAAATCGATGACACCTGGTCGGTTTATTCTCAATACCTGGATAGTGAGGACGGGCCGATTCCCACCTCTTTCAATTTTGACGAAAGCGATCACTTTAGCTTGATCGGAAAAACAGAGGAAAGTGGAAAGCGCCTTGAAGGCTTCGATCCTATTTTTGAGATGAAGCTCGTAAAATACAAAAACAAAGTAACTTTTACTCAAAAAATAAAATGCCAGGATACCTCTGTTCCAATCACGGGCTACCTGACCTTCATGACCTGCAATGATGAGCGATGTCTTCCTCCGGAAGATGTGGATTTTTCATTTAATCTCAAACCCTCTACAAATAGCCAACATTCTACCGAGAGCAAACCCGTAAAAGGGGCTCCCACTGCTGAGGAATCTGCACCAAAGCTATCTGAGCCTGCGAAGGAGAAAGAAGAAGTAAAGGATGGCAAAAAGTCCACTTCTGTAGCTCCGGCAGCCCAGAGCAAACCTTCTAACACAGGTATACTTGATCCGGTAAAGTGGGGAGCCGAAATCAAAAAGATTAATGACAACACCTTCGAATTAGTTGTAAAAGCTAAAATCCAGGAAGGCTGGAATATCTACTCTCAGTCGCTTAGTGGTGAGGATGGTCCAATACCAACTACTTTTTATTTTGATGAAGGCGATCACTATGCCCTTAACGGGGAAACGAAGGAGTCCAGTAGCAAGCTCGTAAAAGAATACGACAAGAATTTTGACATGGAGCTCATAAAGCTCAAGAAGGACGCCACCTATAAAACAACCTTAAATGTAAAAGATCCGACAGCAGCGATTACCGGAGCTGTAGAATTCATGTGTTGTGATGATTCCCGCTGCTTGCCTCCGACAGAAGTTGTTTTCGAGGCAACTCCCGCCAAACTTCAGGTTGCAATGGGAGACGATATACAAGATACAGGCCTTGCCGATCCTGCTGTGAATATAGGTTCAGAAAATACTATTTTCTCGCTAAACCTTGAGCCCAATGCTTCGCCGGTGACAGAATGTGCCGTAGCCTCTACCTCTACCAAGAACAAAGGCATCTGGTCAATATTTTTCCTAGGGCTACTGGGAGGGTTATTTGCTTTACTTACGCCTTGCGTTTTTCCAATGATTCCGTTAACGGTAAGTTTTTTCACAAAAGGCTCTGAAAACAAAAGCAGAGGAATGACTCAAGCCGTTCTTTACGGCGTATTTATTTTGGGAGTATATTTATTATTAAGTATTCCGTTCCATTTAATGGATTCCATTAATCCGGATATTTTAAATGAAATTTCTACCAACGTATGGCTTAACATCGCCTTTTTCTTAATATTCTTGTTCTTTGCATTTTCATTCTTCGGATATTATGAACTGACCCTTCCATCAAGCTGGGCGAACAAAACGAGTCAGGCCGAAGGTATCGGAGGGGTGCTAGGCGTATTTTTTATGGCGCTAACACTAGCATTGGTTTCCTTCTCCTGTACCGGCCCAATTCTCGGAGGCTTATTAGCAGGGGCCATTTCTTCTAATGGCGGAGCGATGCAATTAACGGCGGGCATGGGAGGTTTTGGCTTAGCATTGGCCTTACCATTTGCCTTATTTGCAGCATTCCCAAGTTGGATGAACAACCTGCCCAAATCAGGAGGATGGTTGAATTCTGTAAAAGTAGTTTTGGGCTTCGCGGAATTGGCACTGGCGTTTAAGTTTTTATCCAACGCAGATTTGGTAAAACGTTGGGGATTATTGAAAATTGAGCCATTTTTAATCATTTGGATCATGTGTGCTATTGGCCTGGCTTTATATTTATTTGGGAAAATTAAATTCCCACATGATTCCCCGATAAAGAAGCTATCCAAAACTCGAATGTCTTTAGGCGTATTAGCTGTAGCCTTTGCCATCTATTTGGCATCCGGCTTTATCTACAACGAAAAAACAAATACATTTACCTCACTAACGCTACTTAGTGGTTTAGCGCCCCCAGTAGGTTATAGTTGGATCTATCCAAAGAAATGCCCGGGTAACCTAGATTGCTTTAAGGACTTGGAGCAGGGTATTTCATATGCCAAAGAGAAAAATAAGCCTGTAATTCTTGACTTTACGGGCTATGCTTGCGTGAATTGCCGTAAAATGGAGGAACATATCTGGCCAAAGTCTCCGGTAAATAGCATGCTAAAAGAAGATTTTGTGCTGATTTCTTTATATGTTGATGACAAAGTAGAACTTCCTACTGAAGAACAAAAAGTAGTGGAAACGGCTACAGGAGGTACCCGTAAGTTACGTACTTATGGCAATAAATGGGCACATTTCCAAACACAATACTTCAATATCAACTCTCAACCTTACTACGTCCTACTTTCACCTGATGGGAAGTTGCTTAATCAACCAGTGGCCTACACGCCTGACGCGGACAAATATGCGGAATTCCTTCGCTGCGGGCTCGATGCTTTTGAACAACTGAAAGATGGAGAATTACTAGGAAGTAAATAGAGGTATTTGAGATAAATATGAATAAGGCCCTGAATTTATTCCGCCATCTGGCGGAATAAATTCAGGGCCTTATTCATATTTATCTCCGTTCATTACTTAGTTTTGCGGCCTAAAAGAAAAGAACGCATGAAGCGATTGAGTAACCAGCAGAAGGAATATTTTCTTTTCGGCCTTATTTTGGCCTTATTGCTCCCTGCCCTATCCATAAACATTGGCTTGCTGGCTTTCATTGATGACGAGTCTATTCGTTCGCTGGTAGCTATGGAAATGTACCTTTCCGGAAACTACATCACTCCGACTATACACGGAGAATACTATTATTTGAAACCACCTCTTTATAATTGGCTTTTACTGATTTTCTTCAATATAAGCGGTACATTCAATGAATATACCGCCCGTTTTGCTACGGTAGTGTTTCTGTTATTATTTGCCGCAACGATATTCCATTATTCCAGGAAGCACTTTACTATCCGGCAATCTTTTTTGAATGCTATAATTTTTATTACCTGTGGGAGGGTACTCTTTTGGGACTCCTTCCTGGGGTTAATAGACATGTGCTTTTCCTGGTTGATGTTCAGTTTGTTTATGGTGATTTACCATCAATACGAAAAGGAGCAATATTACAAACTGTTTTTTTTCAGTTACCTTTTAGCTGCGGCAGGTTTTCTAATGAAAGGCTTGCCAGCGATTGTGTTTTTAGGCATTACCTTGCTCACCTTCTTTATTTATCGCAAAAAGTTCTGGAAGTTATTCTCCTTGCCTCATATACTGGCAGGCTTCACTTTTTTAGGAATCATTGCCAGTTATTATCTGATTTACAATCAATATAATGGCCTCGAGAACATTTTTTACAGCCTATTCAACGAATCCACCAAAAGGACTGCGGTTCACTTTGGAATTTGGGAAGCCATACTACACTTTTTCACGTTTCCCTTTGAAATGATCTATCATTTTCTCCCCTGGGCCCTATTTGTAATTTTCTTTATCAGGAAAGATATTCTAAAACAAATTAGGTCTAATGATTTTATCACCTATTTGCTTCTGATTTTTTTAACCAATATTTTTCCTTATTGGACTTCACCGGAGGTATATCCCAGATACCTGCTAATGCTGGCGCCATTAATCTTTACCACCTATGTATTCTGGCTTCCCATTCATGAGAAAGAAAGGAGCTGGCAATTTCATTTTTTCGATAAATTATTTCTCGCAGCTATTCTTGTCGCTGCTATAGGCAGTTTTCTGCCTTACTTTCTGGAGCGTGCTTATCCAATTCCGTATCTGTATTTGAAGCTGATCGTCATTCACGTTCTAATGATAGGCCTGTGCGCTTTGTATATACTTTGGAAACCTCAGAGAACGCTTATTTTTGCAGCCGCATTGCTGGTTATCCGCCTAGGGTTCGACTGGTTTGTATTGCCCGATAGAGAAGCCAATGATTTTGGCAGCATTAGCCGGGCAGACTCCATCCGCATTGGCGAAAAATATAAAGACCGAGAATTATATTTATACAAAAAAAACGTACGATTGACGTTTAATGCCTTTTATATCTCCGGCGAAAGAGAAGAGATTTTGAAATACAAAGACGGGAAAGCCAAACCGGGTGCACTGTATTTAATTGATCCCGCCATCCATAAAAATGTACCTTATTCAAACGCATTGGATTCGTTGCGCATCCGGTACGAACGAAGGACTTTATTGCTGGTGGAATTGGAAACCCCGAATGATCAGGAGTAAGCTATTAATAAATAGATCATTCAAAAGCAAAGCATTGCTTTTGAATGATCTAAAAAGCCCCTTCTATGCGTTGGTTAAAATTTTTATTAAAACTATCTATATCACTAATCGCACTCTATTTTGTATTTACCAAGATAGAGTGGGCAACGGTATGGCAAACCATTAAGCAGGTATCGCCGCTATGGTTGACCTCCGCCATTATTTTTTTCATCCTTTCCAAGTGGATATCGACCTATCGCCTGCAGGTATTTTGGCAAAGTGCAGGCGTACACATTTCTGATAATTTAAATATCAAGCTTTACCTTTTGGGCATGTACTACAACCTGTTTTTACCCGGAGGTATTGGTGGTGATGGTTACAAGGTTTACCTTCTCAATAAATCTCATCAGGTCGGCGTCAAACCCCTTTTCCACGCGGTATTACTAGATCGCTTGAATGGTTTATTAGCACTTTTTTGCTTGATGGTGGTATTTTTCTTTTTTACGCCCAAGGTTTTTCCATTGAAAATATTTTCTCTATTGCTTGTTCCCCTTGCACTGGTTACTTTTTACTATATGCTGAAATGGCTATTCAAGGCTTTTGTTGGCTCATTTGCAAAAACGACGCTTTATTCATTTGGGGTTCAAACGGCTCAGGTCATAGCAGCTCTATCTCTATTATTGGCTCTGGATAGTACTCATCAGATGATATCCTACCTTGCATTATTTCTGGCTTCTTCCATTATGGCTGCCCTTCCGATCACGGTTGGAGGGGCCGGGGCACGTGAGCTTACGTTTCTTCATGGGGCGGTCTTTCTTGGCTTAGAGGAAAATATAGCGGTGGCGGTGAGTATTTTGTTTTACGGGATTACGGCGGTAGTGTCGTTGGGGGGGATTTATTTTAGTTTTAATACGGAGGCGTTTGAGGTTAGAGAGGGAGTGTGATTGTAAGGAGGGAGAAGTAAGGGTTGGGATGATTAGTTTAGTGACAACAGATCATTGGTTCCGAGATGACCTCGGAACCAGCACACTAATGAAAAGACTTCCGGGGGCATTAAAATTCAGTTTACCCGAAACGCAGAACGCCGCTTGGCCCAGATAAAAGATAATTTTTCCCCTCACTTCAACTTCAGATAATACAAATAATAATTTTCCTGCTTAATATTATACCCGTCAAACTTCTCCCACAGAATGAGATTCGGATATCGACTTTTGGGAAGCTCCTGATAAGATAAAATAGGCAGGCCTTTAACGCGTTTATATTCAGCGAATAAACGCAGCTCCTGCTCCGGAGGAAGATAGATTTTTTCCAACCATTGGAAATAGGTAAAAGGCTCTCCTTCGGGCAAAGCAAAGAAAGCTCTGTTGGAGTAGCCTCCTACAGGTGCTGCAGCAAACTTATTGATAGCTACCACTGGAAAATTAGGCGGAACATTTTCATTGAGGTATTCCGCTGCTTGCCTGGCATTACTGAAAGGATAGCGAATCTCCTTTTCCAGGCCCCTGATATTATAAATGAATTGAAATATACAGATACTGGCGATGATCAGCAATTGATCGAGTTTTACTTCAGGTTTATGGTAGCTCCACAATTGCAGGCAGGCAATCCAGAAAACAAAATAGGTTCCCCATTGGCGCACTCCTCCGGTATATACCGTGACTGCAAAGGCAAAGTAAATGAGGGTGTAAAAAATAAAAGTATAAAAAACAGGGCTTTTTTTCCGAAATAACCAAAGCAATCCCACAAGAACAATTAGGCTAAATAGAAGGCCAAAAGCAGTCACTCCAAATGCATTCGTATCGAGGAAAGACCCAATCCAGAACGTATTGGCGAAGAGGCCTTGAAACGCTTTGGCAATCCCGTCGCCATTGAGCTGGGAAAAAAGCTCGGATTGACGTTCGTAGCCCTCAGTGGCACGCCCAAACGGTAATATGGTAAGCAAAAAAACGACCAGCCCTAAGAAGGCTCCAACCGCTGAAGTAATTACGGTTCGAGAAAACAGCGTGCTAAATATAGCTCCTTTATCTTGACCATGATTTTTTAAAATAATATATAGCAACAATGCCGCCGCCATTAACACGCCATACGCTTCCGTTTGACAAAGTAGAAACAAGCCAATGGCCAGAAAAAAGACGTTCTTATTAATATCCTTTAACCAGACCACCAGGCTGAAGAGAATCAAAACCACGAAAATATATCCTCTGTTCACCATGCCATATTCAAAAAACAGGTAGTAACTTAAAGCCAGGACTATTTTTAACGGGAGAGAGAAAGAAAATCGAAAAAACAATATTGCAAAGGAAGCGGCCACCGGAAGTAAGTGCGCCCACTGAATTAATTGATCCTGAGGAAGTAAAGGAACGAGATAAGTCCATAGCTTAAGGTAGATATACCAAAGAGCGGGATGGCCTTCGTAATAAAGAAAGCCGAGCATTTCGCCCCAGTTCATATCTCTGACGACCAGCCATGCCTGCCACTCATCTTTCCAGAGTTCATGAAATTGAAATTTGATGATGGCGAGAGCCAACGTAAAACCGAGAAGTAAGAAGCCATTTATCCAATGGCTCTTTTTATAAGCAGAAAACAGAAAATTAGTGTAATTTCGCATGTTGATTTCACATAAGTAGATTCAGGCACGCAATTTACACAAAAAATGCGGCTAACTCAGCAATGCAAGAGTAGCCGCATGGCTCTTTCGCAGGAACTCTAAGTAACTTATCCTACCAATTCAGACTTAGGATAAGAGCGCTTAATCTTAGCATTCAAGCTTTTTTGATTAGCGTTAAACAATTCATTGATAACCGGGCGAATTTTCTTTAAAGAAATGTTCAAGCGTTCACCTAGCATCTGTGATTGTGTGAGTTCAAGCGCGCGCGAAAAAGGATCAGCGTTCATGGATTAAAAAAATTAAAAAAGTGGACAAATGATTTTTCAGATTAATTATTTATTTATAACTACAAATAAATCAGTTTTTTAACACATTATCAACAGCTTGGTTGATAATTTTTTATTAAAAATTTGTAAACAAGCTTACTTTTTTATTAAAACCAATCTATTTCACTTATTTATACGCTCAAAGGCGAAATTTCGCTGCCTAAAAACCCAACTTTTTTATGTTAAAATTTCGAGAAGAATAAAAAAAGAGGGATAAACATGAGTCATCCCGAAAATTCGGGATGACTTATATTTGCAAAAACCTCTATAAAAACTATTAATCAACACTTTACCTACTCTTTTCCTTGATGAAAAAGTAGCAAAAAATCAAGGCTGTATTTAATTCTTAACGCTTTTTGGAAGGCTTGCCCCAAAATCTTGATTTACAGCCCTGATTATTAATTATTGTGACAGCATGAAGTTCCTTAAAGTTGAGGGATGACTTATGTTTGCCCCCTCTTTTGTGAAAAGTTTATAAAATCAAAAAATTATATAAAAGCGACTGTAACCCATAGCATTTACAAACGTTAAAAAATTAAATCTCTCATTAATATTAAAACAAAAATACCTTTATGAAGCATCTCGGCTTAATGACTCTATTCTTATCACTCTTTTTTTTTCAGGCAAAATCTCAATGTAACGACCCCGTTCCTCCTGGTTTAAACTGCGAAACGGCTCCCATTTTAAATGGAGATCAATTAGATGGATATTGTTCCGCTACAACTTCTCTACCGAATAATCAAGCGCCTCCTAATTTTTGTGCCACTGCATTTGATAATGTTCAATGGATAGGATTTGTGGCTGGAAGCACTTCATTGCAATTATCTATTACCGAATACGACTGCCAGGGTTCATTCTCACCTCCATCAGGTGGATTACAAGCACAAATTTTTGGCCTTTTTGGTAGCTGTTCTACAAATGCATTCTTTCCTGTATCTAACTGCAATACTGATGCAATTCCCAACAATACCATTATACTTACTAGTGACCAGCCGCTGATTTTAGGAAATACTTACTATATAATTATTGATGGCTGGGCATCCGATCAATGTGGTTACACAATTAACATTTTACAAGGCAGCGTTGATCCTCCTTCACTTCCGGATCCAGGCCCTATTGATGGCCCATCACTTGTATGCCCGGAGCAGTTCACCTCTTACTCCGTACCTCCAATTATTGGCGCCACCAATTATGAATGGACGGTAACCAATGGTTTCATTCTGGATGGTCAAGGAGACCCTAGCATACTGGTCGTATGGAATAATCAAAATGCGACGGCAGGAGAAGTGTGTGTTACCGCTTCTAATGCTCTTGAATCTAGCAATACTGTTTGTACAGTAATTGAGATTGAAGAAATCCCGCCAACAATAATTGACACAGCGATATGTCAGGGGCAGGTGATTATTTATGAAGGTACGCCTATTTTTGCATCAGGTACTTACCCTTTCAATTTTACTTCTGTAAATGGATGCGACTCCACGGTCATTTTAGAAGTAGAGGTCATTCCACCGGATTTTACGGTTATTCAGGAAACACTATGCGTAGGCGATACATATCAATATATAGAACCAGACGGCACTCCAGCTACCTATGTTGCCCCTGATGTTGATAATGATTTCTTCACCCTGGTTTATGAGAACCAATTTGGATGTGATTCGACAGTAAGCTTTTTCTTCGAAATCTTCCCGGCTTTTGACGCGATGATCAGCGAAGATCAATTCTTATGTCCGGATTCTTGTGTATTGCTATTTTCGGCTGTTTTCACTCCTGGTCCATTTATCTGGGAAGGACCAAATGGATTTACTTCCAGCGATTTGATCATTAATGTATGTACCCCTGGTGACTATTATTTCACTCTGGGCGAACCTGATAATCCATGCGCTTTCAAAGATACAGTTACCGTCTTCGGGCCGGTTTTGGACTTAGAGACAACCAATTCTCCATGCTTCAGCAATGGAGGAACCGCAATGCTTGACCTTCAAGGCAATCTTGACACCGTTTCCATTGAATGGAGTACCGGAGATACGGATGTAACATTTCTGGATGGGCTCGGAGAAGGCATTTATTCTGTTTCCGTTACTTCCGAAGCATGCTATCAGGAACTTGAGTTCGAGATTGAACAAGAAGACTCTTGCGAGGTAGTGATTTCCGGGTTTATTTTTGATGACACCCCTACAGAGGCTTGCGATCCTGCAACCGTTCAGGGGCCTGTTGCAGGTATTCCGGTACTTTTACTTCCAGATGAAATTTTGATAGAAACAGATATCGACGGTTCTTACGAATTTGTTGTAGACCCTGGCCAGTATACTGTTGTAGCTCAGTTACCTTCTAGTTGGCTCCCTGTTTGCCCAACTGATGCAAGTATTGATCTGGACCTTCCGCAACAAGGCACCATATCTGAAATGAATAATTTTTATATTAAAACGGCTCCAGGTCTAGACTTATCAGCCAGTGCCAAAACGGGTAACGTTTTTCAGGGATTCACGCAGTGGTACCGTATAAGGTATTGCAATGTTGGTAGCGAACCCGCTAATGCAACCTTTACATTTACGCATGATCCTTTACAATTCAATTTCAGTAGTGCAGTTCCTGCAACCAGCTACAATTTCTTTACTCAAACAGCCACCTGGATCCTGGAAGATATTCAGCCGGATGCTTGCGAAGATTGGCTGGTGAGAGTACAACTTCCGTATAGTGTTCCTCAAGGCACGATTATAGAAGGCTGCGTGGAAATCACCGCAGACCAGCCGGAGACCAACCTTACAGACAATCTGGATTGCTGGCAGCAAGAAGTGAAGGGCTTCAGTTTGGGTAAACCCGGGGGTGAAGATGAGTCCAATGCACTAGCAAGTCAAAATTCAGAGCAGCCAGAGGCGTTTGCCTCAATCAATAGCGAAACCATCAAAGTTCGGCCAAACCCATTTAAAAATGAACTGACTATTGATATTTCCTTATCGGCGCCATCTATTGCAAACTTACGTTTAGTGGACGTCAACGGAAGAACGGTTCATTTTCAGGAAGAACAATTTGCGGAAGGAAAGCATCAAGTTGCGATTTCGAGCTTAGCACAACTTCCGGTAGGGGTATATTGGTTAAATGTGGAGACTCCATTTGGTGTTCATGTTGAGAAAGTAGTAAAAGTAAAGCCGTAGGCTTTCCTCCAACTCTTTTTATAGAAATATAAATAAACTTACCTGAAAGCCCCTTCTTGCCAGAGGCAAGAAGGGGCTTTCAGGTAAGTTTATTTATATTTTTAGCACAATTTTTCCAAACTGCTCCCCTCTATCCATTTTATCCAAGGCCGCGTTCCCTTCCTCTAAAGAGAAAACGCTATCGACATGAGGTACAATTTTATGATCCGAAACCAATTGAAGCATAGCCACAAAATCCTGATCGGAGCCCATTGTTGAGCCCAGGATATCCAGCTGCTTCCAGAATATTTTTTGAGGCGACACAGTGATTTTCCCTCTGGTTCCACCGTAAAAGCTGATTCTTCCAGCGGGTTTGACAGCATTAATCAAGTCATTAAAGCCATCGCCGCCAGCACTGTCGATGATTAAATCAAAGCCCCCGACTTTTTTCCCGAAGGCTTTTCCCCAATCTTTTTCAGTGTAAAGAGCTCCTCCGGCAGCCCCCAGAGATTCCGCCTGAGCAATTTTCTCAGGTTTACTCGAAGTAACAAATACCTCCGCGCCTATTGCTACTGCAAATTGACATGCGAAAAGTGCTACGCCCCCCCCTACTCCATTGATGAGTACACGTTCGCCTTCGACAAGTCGTCCTCTACTGAAAACCGCCCGGTAGGCAGTCAATCCTGCTAGCGGGAGAGCAGCCGCCTGCTCCCAGCTTAAATGCAAGGGTTTATCGTGAATACGATCTGCATTAACGACTACTTTTTCAGCGAAAGTACCATCGGAAGGCATTCCCAATATAGAATAAGCTTTATTCTGAACACCTTCATCATTTCCCCAATTAATATTTGGATTTATTAAAACGGCTTTTCCGTTCAATTCTCCGGCACCATCAGATCCGGGAACAGCTCCTTCTCGTAAACCAGGGTATTGTCCTTTGCGAATCCAGGCATCCCGGTGATTCAAGGCAGCTGCTTTAAGTTCTACTAATACTTCTCCTTCTTCGGGAACAGGATCCGGAATATTGTCAAATGATAGCGGGGCATTGACCTTTCTAAATACAAGGGCTTTCATATCGCGGTAAGTTTTATTAAAATAGTAAGGATATAATTACAACATGAGTCATCCCGAAAATTCGGGATGACTCATGTTTGTAATTAAGTGTCTAGTGCGAGATAACCAATTTCTTTAACTGACTTTTTCCTATTCGGATAAAATAAACGCCTTCCTCCCAATTGGAAGTATCCAGGTATTTGCGACCGCTCATTACCTGCATAACATCTACTCTTCTTCCGAGAACGTCAAAAACTTCGATTTCTTCATAGATATCCCCTTCCCAATCAATCACTAAGCGATCATTAGCAGGGTTGGGGAAAAGCCTTAGCTTATAGTCCTGTATAAATTGAACAGAGGAAAGGATATCATCACAAAAAGAAGTATCCGGATTTAATTCTATGAAACCAGAAGGGGAAAGGTCTTTCCCATCAAATGCAGGAAAATCTGCCGGGTACCGAGTTGCCCGGAAAGTTAAATTATTATTGAGCCCCAAGGTATCTCCCTGACTAACTGGATTTCCACTGAGTAAAGGTGTTTTATACTCCCAAACGATCTCCTCATCAGGTGTTATTTCAAAGGAATAGCCGAAGCGACCTACGCAGATTAACGTATTGCCATTTGGAAGGCGCTGAACGCTAGATAAGCCAGTAGAATACATCTTACCAGCTTCCGGGTGCGTATATGTCCAGTCGAAATTAACAGGTTCCCAAGGGTTTCCACCCGTGAGGAAATACTTCCACTCGTACATATCCCAAGGCGGAGCAAAAATGTTGACGGTTGAGAAATCAGCACCTACCCGGTTGTTAAAAACCATGAATTTACCATAATCAGGCTGCGTTGGCTCCAAGAATTGACCAATCCAATGGATATCATGCTGGTAAAACAGTTTTTGGTCATCTTCTGTACCTCTGTCATAAGCAGCCGGATTTCCCCAGCGGTACATTAAATCTCCCCCTCTGCCACTTAAGCCACCAACGCTACCCGCAGCCTCGGCAGTTGTCGTACTATGATCAATGACCCAGATTTCATGGAAGGTCGGAACGGAGAGGACAATTTGATTTAGTTCAGCGTTAAAATCCAGGGCATTGGAGTGCATCCAATCAGCCTCACCGTCGCTTGTATCCCAGTTGATATCTACTTTTTCCGGATTATCAGCCACTACTCCGAAGTTATCCTTTGTAGCATCAAAATCCTGTACCAGGTGATCCCAAACGTGCCATTCCCACACGATCTCATCCGTGGTAGGATCTACTTCGATAATATAATCCGGCCAAAGCTCACCTTCCGTTAGCAGTGCAGTATCCCGACCGGCGTCAATAGCTTCCTGAGCTGTTTTCAGCTCCCACACGATCATAAGGATATTGCCATTAGGCATTGGGGCAATATCATGGTGTAGACGAGCTTGAGCATCATTTTGCTCAAAGCTCCAGAGCAGATTATTGTCCCAGTCGCGGATTTCAACGAAGGCACCGCCGCCACCTGCCCAAATGGGATCATTGGAAACCACTGCAGGCCGTTTCGTTTTGATCAAACGGCCATCTTCCATTATGTAAGCAGTATTTCCCGGACGGAAATCAGCTTCATCTTCCCAAACGTGAACAATCTCACCGCAGTTATCCAGTATAAATACATTGGGTTGGTTGTGGGGATAAATTAGATTATAGCCCTCATAGGCTTTTGAAGGATTGTAGGACAGAAGGCCCACAGTGTTGTTTTGGCCTATGGAAAGGCTAAAAAAAGAAATCAGTGCTAAGCTTACTAGTAAAAGTCTCATCATCGAATAATAATTTTATATGTTTTAAATAAGGCAAAGTTATCATTACTAATTTTCAAAATATATAATCCCGGCGTAATATTGGACAGATTCAAGTAAATTTCATTCTCTCCAGTCTTTTTATGGACCAACTTCTGACCTCCAATGCTAAATAATTCAAAAATAAACGGTTCTGCTGAAGGATTATTGACATACAGGACATCATCCACGAGGGTATTGACCACTTCTACCCCAAGGGCATCATCAACATTACTAGTTGAAACAGGCTCTAGGAAGATCTCACACTCATAATCAATAGGATTGATTTCTATTGGATTACCGCCAGGAAGGTCTTTACCGATAAAAGCCGGATAATCAGCAGCATAACGCGTACAACGAAATACGCTATTCACCCCGGGGTTATTGAATTGAGTAACTGGTCCAAATTGATTTACAGGACTGACGTAACGCCAGACGATTTGCTTTTGAGGGCTTACTTCCCGAAAATCACCAGCATTCCCATCACAAATCAATGTATTTCCATTAGGCAATGGATGTGCACCGGATATATTTTGCGAATACATAGACCCGGGAGGATTGGCCACATAGCTCCAAAATAAGTTTTCAGGGCCAAAGGCTTCTCCGTTATTAATAGTATACAAGCCATTGCTTTCCAATGGAGGTTCTATAATATCAACAGAAGAATACGCTCCCTGTGGACGCCCCGCTCCGTTATTAAAAACCATGATCTGCCCTTCTCCAGGGTACCCCTCCGGGATCCACCTTGCATCATGTTGCCCAAAGAAGACCTGATCCGCATCTGTACCACGACCATAAGTTTGAGGATTACCATAGCGATAAAGTAAGTCTCCTCCCATCCCTGAATTTCCGCCAGTTTGCCCCGCTGCTTCTGCAGTGGTAGTACTGTGATCAATGATCCAGATTTCATCGAAATGACGAGAGCTGAGTACGATCTGATCTAGTTCTTCATTATAACTAACGGAATTACAATGCAACCAATCAGGATTATTTCCCAGGGTATAATTGAAATTAATCAACTCAGGATGTTGATCGACATCTCCAAAATTTGCCTTCGAGCCATCATAATCTTGTATTAAATGATGAATGGCGTGCCATTCCCAGACGACTTCTGCCTGGTCTGCTCCCATTGGTTTAATTTCGACAACCTTGTCGGGCCATACTCCTGCAGGAGAGAGTTTGTCCGGATCACGGCCAGCCTGTATGGCTTCCTGCTGCCCAATATGTTCCCAGGCTATTAGAAGAATATTACCATTAGGCAAGTACTCGACATCGTGGTGTTGATGATATTGGCTATTGGCATAATCAAGTTCCCAGATAATGTCTCCATCCCAGTTAAAGAGCTCCAATCGCCCTCCGATACCTCCGCCATTGAAGGTGCTGCTTGCCACTCTGGCTGTACGCAGTAAGTTCCCGTTTTCGAGTAGATAAGCAGAAACTCCCGGATTGTAATTACTTTGCCAGGAATTAACCAGGTACCCGCAATTATCTATGAGAAAAGTAGCGAAAAAAGAATTCGGTGCGAAAAGCGTATATCCGTTAAAGGAATCTTCATCATTCAAAAAAAGCCCTACGGTTTGTTGAGCTTTTGCATTCCAGCTAAATGCCATCAAAGCTAAAAGAAGAAATATTCTTTTCATGATTGAATTTTAAAAATAACTATTTCAATCTAAGGTACTTTTCCTTAAGGGAATGTGCAAATAGAGTTTTGCCCGTTAACGTCAAAGAGGAATAATAAATAGCGGGAAATGGGTGGGTCACCCATTTCCCGCTATTTATTAGACTTGTTGAAGAGAGAAATTTGATTATTGCCTGATCAATTTCCTCCAACCAAGTCGTACTCCATCCCTGCTCCATGCTACCAGATAAGCACCAGCCGGCAAGCTACTCAAGTCAATAGAAGTCGTTTTTGTACTTAACGGCTGTGAAAATATAAGCCGACCTTGGAGATTCCATATTTGAAGCACATCTTCGCTGGTCCATTCGTCTGTTTCAGTAGTAAAAACCACTTGATCTAAGGCCGGGTTAGGGGCCAGGTCAAAACCGTAATTCAATTGAACTTCATTGACACTTAAAATTTCCGACACCAGGGTGTTCAAAGTGGTATTGGTTAGAATTGGCGGGTTAAAATCGAAGAAAATACCCGCAGAATTGGTTATTTCAGTTCCTTCTGGCAGATTTTCCTTTGGCAAAATGCGAAACTTCGCAAATCCGTGGCTCTCAGGTTCATTGGTCGTACTATCCGGGAGTAGAATATTTTCAAATAAAAATATAAGCAAGCCTCCATCTGACAAGGTAACTTCATAATCGTGGCTGGCAGTAATTGGCTGAAAAGTATTCCAGTCCAAATCTTCATCGAGTTGATCTTCCAGGCGGACGGTAAATGCCGTATCATTACCTGTATTTTGGAAACGAATCGTATATTCAAAAGCCCCTTGGTCAAATAGGGTCTGTTTCTTTTCTCCAATGCCTTCTGGAAGTACTAATTTGTCATTAGGGTCGTAGGCGCAGGTAACTACAGATGTATAGGTATCGGCCATACTCACTTGGTAATCTCCGGACATGTCTTCAATGAAAGAAGTTATTTTAAAGTTTAAAACAGCACCGAAGTATTCAAAACCAGGCATTTTCAATAGAAGGTTTATCCGTTCATTGTAAGTCGGTGCCAGATTATCAACAACCCAAAACAGTTTGTTGCCATTAATAGAATCAGGCTCCGGCACCGCAGACTCCAAGGCCGTAAGGTCGTCTATTTCAAGCGCTATCAGACCTGAGCTAAAAGTGGTACCTGAATTTTGGCAATCTAGCCAGAAAGGCACCGTGAATCCACATCTGGTAGGAGCAGACGCAAGAATTGGTGTCAATTCAGATGTTAGGGTGTTCGGTACAAGTCCAAAATTAATATCTTGATAAAAATTATCTTGTACGTCAATTTCATAACTGTTACTGGTAGTCAGTGCCCAATCCTGATTTTGCTTGTAAGCAACGGTGCTCAATCCATTTTCAACAAAAAAGACATATTTTCCTGTAGAGGTTGTGAAGGAAGCCTGGGCGTCCGGCTCGATGAAAACGCCTTGGTTTAAGAGTCCTATTTCATCAGGATCTTTGATTTGGTTCTCATTGGCATCGTAGAAACAAAAGCCGGAAATAGCCGGATCATTGAGGAAGTTTTCGTACCAACTTAGTTAATCTTCCTTCGTTGTATTTTGATTGGAGGATGCACAAAAAACATCCAGATCTCCATCATTATCAACATCGCCAATGGTAATTTCGCGTGGATTAGGTTCTCCAAAGAAGGTGATGACCTTAAAAGAACTAAAATACCCATTCCCATCTGCATTTTCAAACCAAATGATGTTATTCTCACCTTCACAAGAAGCCATTACATCCAGGTCACCATCCAAGTCGACATCGGCAACTGTTACATCGGTAGCACTGTTGTTCAAATCATAAAACAAACCTTGCCCAACCTGGAAACTTCCCATGCCATCCATATTTTCAAACCAAACAATTTCTGCAGCACCATATGCCGATACAATAACATCTTGGTCGCCGTCGCCATCTAAATCTCCCGATGATATAGAACTTCCGTAATTCATATTTTCAGAAATGGTTATTCTTGGGCCGAAGTTACCTGCCCCATCCAAGTTTTCATACCAAGAGAATTGTATGCCGCCAAAAGAAGCAACGAGTATATCATTATCATTATCTCCGTCCACATCAGTTACATGTACTGCTTTAGGCCCAAATATTTGGTCATCTACGATGACCTCCGAAGTGAAACTTCCTAGTCCATCCGTATTTTTATACCAAGCTAAAGCGGAACTGTTATTCGAAACAACAATGACATCTAAGTGAATATCCCCATCTACATCGGCACAAGAGATAGATGAAGCTCCATCTAAAGTGGAAGGTACAAGATTTAAAGCCCCAAAGTTTCCAAGACCGTCTTGATTTTCAAACCAAGAGACCGGAGAACCTGCCAATACATCAAGGTCATTGTCTCCGTCTATATCGGCAGCAATTACCGTATTAGCTCCTTGAATTTCTTTGGAGATAACCTTTTGATGCCCAAAACGCCCTTTGCCATCTTCATTTTCGAACCAGGTAATTTTATCATCAAAACTGGAAGCGGCTATGGCGTCCAAGTCACCATCCATATCAATATCCGCTACATAAATATCATTGGGGTAATTGACGGCAGTTTGTGAAAAAACTCCATTTTTTAGTCGCCTTAATTGCATAACAGGCTGATTGCCAATTAACATTTTTTCAATTTCAATAGTTTTTTCACAGCCTGACGGAAGCAGCAATAAATTTCTCTTCAAAGCTTTCTGCATTATTATTGTTTTCATGCCAAGCGACAACTGCATCATCAGAAACGGATAGTACATCCTGGTCTCCATCACCATCTACATCTGCAGTGTGAATTTCGTTTACGGTATAGATATGCTCATTAATAATATGAGGCAAGGAAAAGTTTCCCTGTCCATCCAGGTTTTCAAACCAAATTAGATCGTTGAAGCTTTGCGCACCTACCACTAAATCCACATCCCCATCATTATCCAGATCCTCCGCTTTCATAATACGGGCGAGTTCAAATTGATCTGTAAGAAGGGTTTGATTGCCAAAATTTCCTTTTCCATCCAAATTTTCATACCAAACGACGGTGTTTTGAGCCAGCGAGAACAAGTCCATGTCATTATCGCCGTCAATATCCGCAGGATAGATTTGATTAGAAACATCGGGAAGATTCGCAATAACCTTTGCGGGGCCAAAATTTGCTTGGCCATCTTCGTTTTCAAACCATACGATGGCATTATCACTCTCCGAAGCTACAGCAATATCCAAATCCTGATCTCCGTCAAAATCTGCCAACTTTACTGAAGATGGAAAATAAATGGAACCCTGAGCGAAGACAGTCCCCTGAGTATTAAAATCAAACCCATTGTCATTGGCGTACCATTTGATGTAACCTTCAGTAAACGAAGCAATAACAATATCTTTATCATCATCTCCATCCAAATCCCCAGCTTCAATATTTGTAATATCCACGAAACCATCAAAAAATATTTCAGGGCTGAATGTTCCAGAACCATTCAGGTTAGCTACCCAAGATATTTTTTCTTTATTTCTTACCGAAAACACCAAATCTTCATAACCATCCTGATTTACATCAAAAACGTTAAGTGAATTGATCCACCCTAAATCTTCATGGATAATCTGTTTAGTGCCGAAGGTTCCTTCGCCATCAAGATTTTCGAAATAAAGCAAACTGCCGTCCGTCCAATCACAGGTGATCACGTCTAAATCACCATCAAGATCTATGTCTACTGTTTTAATAACATCGGGTTCCAAAACACTTCTATCCGGCCCGATAATCTCATTTCGCGGGCCAAAAATGACTTGGGAGAACAAGTAAAATGGGCATAAAAAGAGTGTTAACAGGATGAAATTGTGCTTCATTTTTAATTTTTTTGTTTGATACAAATTTATGTAATCAACCATTATTTGACAATCATCCTTCCGGTGATTAACCTTTCTTTATGAGATTCTAAAGTGAAGAAATAAAGGCCTGCGCTGAGATTATTGCGTTCAACTTCCCATTTATTGCCATTAATTAACTTGTTCATAACCTTTCTACCCATTGCATCAAAAATGATGAAGCGGGCATTTTCGAAGGGCTCTCCATCCCATTCAAAAGTAGCACGATGTTCAAATGGATTTGGGTATAAGTTTAGATCTTTTGCATCAAAACCAGGCTCATGAACGGACACCACTTCCATTTCAATAAAATCCACTCCTATCCGATGCACGGTCTCATTGGTGAATACCGGTGGGTTGAAGTCAAAATAAATGGCTGCCTGATTAAAAAATTCCGTACCTACCGGATTATCAGGATACTGACTTATCCGAAACTTCACAAAGCCATGAGAAGCCACCTCATTCACATTGCTATCTGGCAGCATGATGTTATTAAAAATAAATGAAAGCGATCCATCCGCTTGCAGGCGAAAATCATAATCATGACTGCTTGCTCCGACCTTTATGCTTGAAGGATCAAGAAAAGCAGAGAGGGTATCCCTAATCTCTACCGTAAATGCCGTATCTGTGCCTGTATTTTGAAAGCGGATGTGATATTCAATATCCGTATTGGGTTCAATAAGATGATCTGAACCATAACCTTTAGGAAAACCTCGCTTATCATTTGGATCCCAGGCACCTATATTTTCCTGGCAATCGATAGATACAAAAGGGTCACCATCGTTTTCCTGAAATTGAGTTACAAATCCTAAACTTACATTACCATTGCTATCCGTTCCGCAGCCTTCAATAGCAATTGAAGGGATATTAAAGCCAGGATGGCCAAAAGCTTGCTCCGAGCCCAGATAATAAGTGGAACCATTTGCAGGAACGGTAATAATTAGCGAATCTCCACTATCTAAAAAGAAACTATCCGGGAAATTCATGAGCATCAGGTGGTCTTCAATTACGATGAAGTTTAGATGCTCCGTCATATCACCTTGCCCCACATTGGTAATAATAAAATAGACCGAATCTCCGTCGCACTCTGCAGAAACATCTATACTTGCGCCTGTCCACGTAGCACTATCCGGTGTACAAAGCGAATCCGGATAGATATGCGCTTCTACGCAATGCGTAAACCCTATGATCGACGTATCGCAAGCCATTGTAGTATAAATGTTGAAGCCGTCGCATTCTCCGATTGCTACCGAATCCAACAAGAAAGTGTAGGTATCTCCTTGTACACTTGACCAGGGAACATCACTGCTATCTACATTGATATACTGATCAAAGGTAATTTCCAGATAGGTATCCTCGGCGACGGCCGTTCCGTAGTTGCAATAATTTACAGAATAGGTGTTCGGAAAGCAACGACGCAGAAAAGGAGTAGAAATATCAACGGTTAAGAAAGGGCAAAGGATATTTGCCTGTAGCGGAAAATCTACCATAACCGTATCACTAGCAGGAGCAACATTTACATTTATGGGGTTTACACAGGGGTTCCAGTAAGGAACATCATAAATAAGTTCGATAGAATGATTTCCCGTATCGATGGGGATGTAGTATTGACCATTGGCATCTGTAGACGAGAAGTAAGTGCTGCCTGGATTAGAAATTTGGATAATCCAGTTTTCAAAAGAAGGCTCCAGCGTATCTAATAGACAGTTGTTATTTTCATCGGCAAAGACATTTCCAAATAGGGTTTGGGAAAAGAGATTTCCCAGGGAATCCGTTTTCATTAAGGTCATTTTAGACAGCTCAGGTTCTACATCGACTGTACCAAATATAGCCAGATGACCTCCTGGAAGTGCTGCTATACTATTCCCTCTTGAGTTGCTGCTTCCCAACCAATTAAACTCATTGATCCATTGAATATCGAGATTTTGACCTACTTTAAAAGTTAGCCATGTACTTTGAAAATTTTCTGTGAACAGGCCTGTAATGACAGCCCCGCCATCCGAGGTTGCTGTAATCCCATTGCCAAGCCAATTAGAGTAATTGGTATAGATTTGTCTTCCAAGGAGTTGTCCGTTAGAATCAATTTTGAATACATTTGGTGCCCAGGCATTGGTAGCAGTTACAATACTTTGGCCCGTAAGCCAGAAGTTACCTTGATCATCTACATCATAATCAAAGGTATAATCGCTTTCATCAGGGAAAGAGTAAAGTTCTTCCTGAAGAAGATTTCCGGAAGAATCCAGCCTTGTCCAAAAAACATTTAATTCTGCATTCCCTGAAACGCTCGCTCCATAATCGCCAATAAAGATAAAGTTTCCATTGGCTTCCTCGTACCCCCCTCTGCCGTATGAAAAATACAGGTTAGTGGTGTACCATAAATACGTCCAGCTTTCATTGCCATTGGCATCTAATTTAGTAGCAAAGGCCACATTGCAATCGTTGCATCCAGGGATATTATTTGTTCCTACCCCACAAGCCAATGCCCCTCCATCTGAGGTTCCAATTACATCTAAAAAGTAATTAGCGGAAGAAGTGTAATCTATATATTCCCAAATAATACTCCCGGAAGAATCCGCCAATTGAACATAAGGGAGAAGTCCAAGGGAATCTGAATTATAAAACCCTCCGAGCAAGTAAGTATCATCACTATTGGCATACACTGAGTAAGCTTTCACCGCAGTATCCTGCTCCACAATCCATGAAACATTGCCCATATCATCTGTGCGAATCAAGTTTTCATAGGTACCATTCGCAGAAGTTATATCTCCTGCGAGCAGGAAGCCCCCGTCCGGGGTGGGAGTCATATCAGAAGCAAAGCTATCTCCAACATCCGGATAGTGCTTGATCCAGCCTTGTGCTGTAATAAGGTTAAATGTGAAGAGTAATAATGTAACGTAAATAATTTGACTAACATAGTATTTTTTCATAGGGACTCAATTTATTGAATTTTTTTAATTGCAATGAAATAGTAAAGAGCTCTTCTGATCTTCAATAACACTACAAAAATTCAATAAATTACTGGGGGGATCAAGAACAAAAATATATACAATTGAAAATTACAACCACTCTAATCCTCTTTTATTCAAGTATATAATTTAATTTAACTGAAAAAAAAGTCAACATGAGCTATTCAAAATGAAAAGGGATGTCGAAAAAGCAGTTTGTCTACTCAGTAGACTTGTTCTGTAGCTGATGATGGAGAGTAATTGACCAAATTTTATTTTAGACAAGGCGAAAAACGCAGGCATAACTTGTCCCGAATGTCTTCGGGAGCCATAGCTACGTCGAGTATTTTCAACGCAGTATAAAATAAAATTTGGCAATTCAAGCCCATTAATCAGCTGCAGAACAAGTCTAGTAATGCAGTACTTTTTCGGCATCCCCAAAATACTAAACTTCGAAAAACAAAAAACTGACCTCCGGTTAAGGTGTTGAGCTAACGAATGTTGGTTCTTTGACAAATTGTGTGGAACTTCAAGCAATTTGTCAAAGAACTTTAATGTTTAACTATTTTACGAACGACTTTCCCGTCAGTAGTTTCAACTTCTATGAAGATCAGACCATTAGGGCAATTTGAAAGATTTAAATAAATTTTTCTACTATTGATATTTTCGAAAGCATTTATCAATCGGCCATTTGGCAGCCGAGCAAAGATATTATTCAATTTATTTTCATCATTTTCAATGGAAACTGTTGTGAAACTCCGAAAAGGGTTGGGATGAACCATAACCTCATCCTTATCAATTCCTTGGCTAACCAATGATTGCTTATTCTTTTTTTCAACGTCACTTCTATAAATCACATTGGTTGTCGGATCAGTCGAACACGGTGGGTCTTCTACTTCACAAGGGCCATAGAAAACTCTTTTTATTTTATTATCTAATCCAATGAAGCATAGGTCTTCGCTTTGTTGGGAAGCAATTGTAAGCTCAAGATCATTTTTGACATAATGATACCCTTCTTCAAAATCAATCGTATTGATCTCAAAACCTGAGGATAAGCTTCTAGACTCCTTTATTTCCCAGATTTTATTGTTCGTTCCTTGAAAATAAATGCGAAAAGGATTGTTCCCAATGTTTATCCCCCCTTTTACGTTATTTACCTTAAAAGGAGCAGTTGGCCCGCCAAAACTTGCAGGCGTCACCAAAACGCCTTCTAGCATCCACCTTCCTCCATCTTTTTCAAGTAGGTAAAGCTGATTGGAGGAGTTTCTGAAAAACAGTTTAGTGCCACCTGAATCAATTGACAAAGAAGATTGAATATAACCGATCATATTTTTCACTAGCACTTTATGATCCCAACTGCCAGAGATTGATTTTTCAAACCTGCCTACTTGATTGAATACCGTCTTATGATATAATACCCCATTATTGCTTGGGTCCAAAACTAATTCTCCTCCAGAATGAGGACTAATCCCTGTACTAATATTTTCAACAGTCCAAACATCAGAAGAAACGGAACTTCTGTGACAATGATATATGTAATTATCGGTACCTCTATAAAACACCTCTAACCCATTCGATGTAGGAGTAATTTGATCTTTAACATTGTGAAGAGGAACCTCCCCAATGTTTATTGTTTTAAAAATATTTTCGGGATACCGATGATAGTATAATTTATTTTGATACTCAAAATATTTTATTTCCCCGTTTTGGGCAATGGCCAGGCTACCATTAATAGTTTGATCCCAACTAATAGGGGCAGAATAATAAGTTCCGTTCCAAATATAAGTTTCCCAGACTAAATCAAACCTGCCTTTATAGATAAATTTCCCTCCGTCTTGAGCAATATTGAGATCTGAGATAACTTCATAATCATAATAATCCTCTGTTTTATATGTAAGTAAATTCCAATCTACCATTGACTTATTCATGGTACTATTATAAGTTGGAATTACGTGATTGTCTTGATAACTCCTTATTGAGACTCCTGAATCTTTTCCGGAATATTGATCATAGCTTAACAGAGCATCCGGCTTATACACTCTAACATAATCAACGATGAACGGATCAAAACTACCTTCCTCATTTATAAAAGGGCAGCAAAGCGAACTCCCTAAAATAACATCCATTTTTTGCCATCGGCAAGCACTTATTCCATCATGCCCGCCCTCTGGACTTCCAGGAATTCCAGGCCCGAAGTAGGTTGTCTTCAATTCAATATTATCAAAAAACCAGCTTAGTTGAGTCGGTGTCCAAACCACTGTCCAGGTATGAAAGCCATTCGTTAAATCAAATGGGAACTTGTAGAAGTTGGAGCAAGAAAATTCTCCTTTATTTGTACTCCAAATATTTGAACTAAAAAACCGGAAATGGTCTGTTCCATGATATTCAAAGGCATCTACTTCCGGAGGCCAGGAATCGTTGCCACTTAGCCAGAAATTAGGATAAGTACCGGCTTCTTTAGTCAGTTTACATCGAATTTCAAACATTCCATAAAGAAACCCACTGGGGGTTTCATCAACTGGATTATTTGCCTGGCAGATATTCAACGAAGGGTCAAAATCGGAATATTTACTTCTTATTTTGGCAATTTTATAGTTTACAACCTCATTATCACAAGGAGTATTCGGAACAACAGTAGAATGAAAATATGCATACCCACCCTTTAATTCAATGTTTTCCGGATCATTGCAAGCCTTCTCACAAGCAGGGGCATCTGAGCAAGGGCCATTGATCAAGCCAAACCCCAGGTCGTAATACCAGTTTTGCGATAAATCAGCTGAAGGATCATCGAACTCTTCACTAAAAACCAGCTTCCACGCTGATTTGTCAAGCCTACACTGCGCCCAAAGCCCACTCAGGCAAAAAAAGCTAAGCAAAATAATTATCTGTTGTTTCATCATTATCATTTGAGGCTTAGATCTTTGATTTTCAAAGATACTTTTTTAAACGGAAGATATTAACACACCTTCTCAAAGTTCCTCTCAAAATCAACAAAACCCTTCACAAAATCTTACTTTTTATATCCTACAATTATTTTACAATTAACCTCCCCCTAAAAAGTTGCCTTCCCAAATCTTCTAAGGTAAAATAGTACATCCCTGAACTTAAAGCTGTTCTGTTTAATTGCCATTGATTGCCACTCACCAATTGAAAATGCACTTGCCTTCCCAGCCCATCAAAAACCTGAAAAACTGCTTCATTCAAAGGCTCTCCTCCCCATTCAAAAAAGGCGGCATTTTCCATCGGATTCGGATATACTTTAAGGTCAGCCTCATCCAAGTTTGGATCTTGCAGTGATACAACCAGAACCTCCACAAATTTTTCCCCGATTCGATGCACCGTCTCATTCGTATAAATAGGTGGGTTAAAATCAAAATATATCGCCGCCTGATTAAATATCTCCGTACCCACCGGGTTGTCAGGAAATTGCTTTATGCGAAACTTCACAAACCCATGCGAAGCTGGTTCATTCACATTACTATCGGGAAGCATAATATTTTCAAATACAAAGGCCAGAGAGCCATCGGCTTGCATGCGAAAATCATAATCATGGCTGCTGGCCCCGAGTTCATGCTTGAAGGATCCAGGAATTCTGAAAGTGTATCGCGAATCTCTACTTTAAAGGCCGTATCTGTACCGGTATTTTGAAAGCGGATGTGGTACTCAATATCTGTATTTTTTTCAATAAAATGTTCAGGGCCATAGCCTTCGGGAAAGCCCCGTTTATCATTAGGGTCCCAGGAGCCTATGTTTTCCTGGCAATCTACAGAAATAAAGGGATCGGTATCATTCTGAGGGAACTGATTGACAAAACCCAGACTGACGTTGCCGAGACTATCTGTACCACAGCCTTCCAACGTTAAGGAAGGGAAATCAAACCACGGGTGACCAGGTGCTTGTTCTGCTCCCAGGTAGTAAGTTCCCCCGGTAGCTGGCATAACAATAACAAGCGTATCGCTGCTATTCAGTAAAAAGCTATCAGGTATAGGTTTAAGCATCAGATGATCCTCAACGACGATAAAGTTGAGATAATCCATCATGTCTCCCATTCCGCTATTTATGATGTAGAAATAAGCGGAATCGCCGTCACACTCTGCCTGCACTTCAATACTTGGACCAGTCCAAAGAGAGCTATCAGGCGTACACATAGTATCGGAGTAAATTTGTGCCCTTACACAATGTGTGTACCCAAAAATAGCCGGATCACAGGATAAAGAAGTGTAAATTTTGAAATCACCGCATTCTCCAATGCCTATAGTATCTAGCTCGAAGGTGTAGGTATTACCAATAACATTCGACCAGGGCACGTCGCTGCTGTCAACAGTTATGTTTGGATCAAACGCAATATCAATATAGGTATCTATTGCAGGGGCAGTTCCAAGATTACAATAGTTGACGGAATAGATGTTCGTAGAACAACGTCTTAAAAAGGGAGTTGAAATATCCACGGTCAAAAACGGGCACTCTGCATTGATCTGAAGGGGAAAATCAACATAAACCGTATCATCCGCCGGAGAAACATTTACACTAATGGGGTTTTCACAAGGAGCCCAATATGGAATTTCGCTGATTAGCTCGATGGTATTGATCCCTGTATCTACAGAAAAGAAGTATTGCCCATTTGTATCAGTTGAGGTAAAATACGAATAGTTGTTGTGGTTTACTTTCAAGATCCAATTCGAATTTGAAACCATACAAAACTAATAAAGACGAAGTTCTTTGAAAATTTGGAAAG
>CAZHZT010000050.1:0-37464 GCA_964537285.1 uncultured Saprospiraceae bacterium
AATTAGGCCTGCTTCATGTTCTTAAAATGTTTACCAAATGAAATCATCTAGAGCCCATATTGATCACCAAATGACAAAGTTATGCAGTTTAAAATTAGCTTCCAACTACAACAGCCCGGGCAACTTTTGCCTCTCTCTTATCAATACGAATTAAGCGCCTGGATTTATAAACTGATCAGTGCTTCCGACTCTGCCTTTGGTCGCTTTTTACATACTCAAGGGTACACGTCAAATAACAAACGCTTTAAGTTTTTTACTTTTTCCAGCTTATATGTGCCTGAATTCGAAATTCAAGGAGATCGCATGAAAATACTATCTCCCAACATTTCGTTCGTCGTTTCTTTCCTTGTACAGCAGGCTGCTCAAGACATGATTATTGGCCTATTCCAAAACCAACAATTAAGACTAGGAGACAGAATCAGCCAGGTTGACTTGAGTGTCGAACAAGTGCATACATTGCCCACCCTGAAAATAGAAAAGTCTACGGTCAAATTACGAGCTACCTCTCCACTATTGGTAAGCCAGCCAGAAGAGAAAGAGAATGGAAAGCTGCAACATCAGTACCTCAGCCCAGCTCAAAAAAATTACAGCCATTACTTTTGGAAAAACTTATTCGACAAGCATCATACAGCGCAGAAACACCAGCTAATCGGTGATTGGCCTGAAAAACCGGTACCTATATTTCGATTGCTCTCAACCTCCCCGAAAAAACGAGGCATCCGCATCAAAGCATTTACAGATGCAGAAACCAAAATCATTGGTTATATGTATGACTTCGAGCTTACCGCTCCACCCGAGATTATTCGCATGGGTATGCTAGCTGGCTTTGGAGGCGAAAATGCCCTCGGATTCGGTGCTACGCGCATCATTGGTTAAGACAAAAATTCCAAAAAGACAACTTCATGGCAGCAGAATACGGAACCAAATTACGCCTGCTTCGCGTATTAAAAGCCATTCAGGAATGGCCATTTCACTATAAGAAAAGACAATTAGCGCAGCTCTACGATTGCGACCCTGACACTATAAAAAGTGATTTTGAGGCTATTCGAAATGCTGGTTTCGATCTCATCTTTGATTCTAAATACCGCTATGGGTTTTCTGCCGACAAGCCCTTCGAAGAACTCAAAGAAATGCTAGAGCTTGCTCCCGAAGATCAGCTTCGGTTATTGAAAGCCTTGGAGAATTTGGCTCCCAAGGACCAGAAATTCGAAGCTTTAAAACGCAAGCTGGCTTCCTTATTTGATTTTTCGAGTAAAGAACAGCTCCTGATGCGACGCCCCTATATCAGCAAAATCAAATTGTTAGAAAACGCTCAGGAAGCTAAACGCCAGGTGATCCTGGTAGATTATCATTCATCCAACAGCAACCGGGTTTCGGACCGGCAAGTAGAAGCCTTCTATTTCAAAGCAGAAGAAGATATGATCCAGGCTTTTGATGTAGATAAGCAGGCGCTAAAGCATTTTCGCATTTCCCGTATCCGCCGTATTCGACTTACAGAAACAGCCTGGGCTCACGAAACGCAGCACAAAGTATTGGCCACGGATCCTTTTCGCATTGTGGATGACCAGCAGGTGCGGGTACACCTGCGGTTAAAGGTCGGCGCTTATAATGAATTAATAGAGCGTTTCCCACTGTCGAAAGCCTATATTCAGGAAGATGCTTTAGAAGAGGGCGTTTTTGATTTTCAGTGTTGGGTGAATCACCGTTTTTTCGGCATTACCAATTTTATCCTGGGCTATTACCATCAGATTGTGGAGATTATTGAACCCGAATCGTTAAAAAGCCATTTGAGAGAAGCTGTCGAAGGCATGAAATTTAAGTGAGGAGCAAAGGGATTTTGAGCCTGGGGAGAATTTCAGGGGGGTATTCAGTCCCCTTGCCGCCCCTTGGCCCCTTGAAACAAAGTGTCTTTTAAGACGTAAATTAAAAAGACAACCAAGTGAAAAGCCTGCCAATACAACGTTTCTGAGATATCCTAGCAATTTTTCAAGGCTTTTTGAGCTCTGGGGTGGTGAGTACCCTGGGGTGGGGTGGATATTTGTAAAAAAACAAGGCAGCCCAAAGGCTGCCGCTATGAATTTATAGATTCCAATTTAGTTCAATTAAAGATATGATCATGATTAACAAAAGACTAAATCTTTCAATTCCATTTGGAATCTGAACCAAGTTACAAATTTTTTCACAAAAAAACAAGTCCATAAAAGACTGTAAATCAAATTATTAAAAACTATCCTATTTATTCTTTTTTTAATCAGTGTTGACAAGCAAGATTCAAAGTAATATCTTTGTGGTAAATTAAATAAAAAAAATAGTTTTATTATGAATTTAAACGAAAGAGATTTGGAGCTTGCTAAGACAATATTAAGTGCTTATAAACTTCAAAAAAGTTATGACAATTCAGTTGTAATTATTTTTGAGAATCCCAATAAAATAATTGGTAGTGGGTAGAATCCGTTGATGGATTTATCTAATAAGCTTTACAACTTAAGGTTAACACTCCTCATCAACCGGTTTTACCCACTACCAAATAATTGTAGGAGATAGACGAATAACTTTAAAAAAAACATCATCGGTACAGACTCTACTTGTTAGGTTAAATAGGTTAAAAGAAAAAAAGATTATTCATTCTTTCGAAAAACAAGGTAGCACTAAAGTAATCAAAATAATCATGCGAGAAATAAGAAAACAGAAAGAAAATAAAGTAAAACGTATTAATCAACTTCAGCTTCAGTTGTTATGAAAGAAAAACAAAACGTAAATTTCGATTGGTTAACCCGCCGGACGGGTGATCCTTTTGCAGATGTTGGAGGGATTGTGCTAAGAAGCTTAATGCGAGAAAAAGGAGATGGTTTCAACTTATTACAAACAATAGAACAAGTTGCAAAGATCTATGTCAATGATTGGAGTGCAAAGCTCAATGCATTTTTTCTAAATTCAAAAATCACCCAGCCAGCCTTTAAAGGTCCTCGCAAGATTACCGAGACTTTAAAGTTTTTCAAGGGATTATTGGACGAGCGAGAACCATTTGAGGAAGGATACTGTAGGATTTTAGGCGAAAAAACTAAATTATTCCAGGGAGGAAGAGACAATCATATTCTTTCCGGCTCAGGTACCTTCATTAACTTTCATCATGGTTTTCAAGGCGGAGTAATGCTTTCAAAAGAAGCCTTAATCAGAATGTTCTTCGTTCCTCTGGGCTGCATCCAGCTCAATGATAAGATCGCACTGCTTAGTAGCAATAATGAAGAACTAATTGAGTATTTCGTTGCTGAAAACCAACATCAAAATACTCGAAAAATAGCTAGCCGGATTTCCGAAGGAATACATAAAGCGAAATACAAAACTCCTTCTAGCGCATTATTTGATTTTGCGCTTCAATGGATTAAAGAGAGTAAAGACACCGAAACCCAAAATAATGATATTAACCTCTATCATTTCACGAACTTCGGGGCCACCCCTGAAGTGAATCTACACAATTTTAATGCTTCACTTTTCAAGTTTTATGCCCGAGTTCAGTTCAGAACATTAAAACCAGACTGGGATAAGTTTTCTCATTCCTTTTTCAGAAATAAAAACGCCAAGTACCTGTACGAAACCGACACTTTCGAGCTAACTGAAAAAAAGGAGACATTCTCCATTCAATTTGAAGAGTACAAAGGTTGGAGAAACAGCCTCTATGACAGGCTAATAGAAGGAAAAACTATTCTTCGCCTTATCTTAAATTGGGTAAGTAAAAAAGACCACCCTTTGAATTTTGAAATTGTGAAACTTTATCAAATAATTCTAAAAGATATGAATGAAAAAACGCTAAACATAATCGAGCGTATTGCAGAATATGTATTAAATGATTCATCGAACATAAAAAAGCACCTTCGCAACTTACAAAAGCCACGAAAAGCTTATGCATTCCGCACAGCTTTAAGAAGGCTAGAGGAAGACAATCTAGCCAAAAGAAATCCTAATCCATTGTTTTCTCTAGAAGAATATGCTCTGGAACTTTTCCCCGACGGTACTTATTGGCAGGAAATTCAAGATTTACTCTTAATCGCCATTTATCAAAAGATGCACGAACAGGAAATATGGTTAAATGACTATGAGATTACTATTTCAAAAGAATTGGAAGAAAAAAGCAATTAATAATCTTTTAAAAACACAATATGAAAAATTTAAAAACTCAAGGATTCATTCTAATAGATGTAGATGTTGCCGCACTAAACAATGCTGGCAAAAGCACTACTAGTAGTTTCGATAATGCTGTTGCCACTAAAAGTATTAGAAAGAATGGAAGAAAACACACTTACGTTTCAGGGCAAGCGTGGAGAAATTGGTGGCGAACTACACTACAACAGCAATTAAATTGGGATCTTTCTCCCATAACTCGTGAAAGTAAAATTGCTTTCACGGAAGCCAATCCCATAGCCTATCCAGATGATGATATTTTTGGATATATGCGCGCCGCTAAAGCAGAAAAACTAGATGAGAATGGAGAAGTAATGAAAGATAAAAAGGGGAATCCCAAAATGGAAAATGTAACCGTTACAAGAATTTCTCCATTAAAAAATTCAGCTATTATTTCAGTTGCATCTATTGATACTGAAGAGCATTGGTCAAGCATGGCAAGACAAGAAGAGGATTCCGTTCCCTATAGTAAAGAAGAGTATAGTGCAATAATGAAGGGTATGTTTGCTCTTGATTTGACACAAGCTGGCACTTTTTCAAATTATAATAAAACAGGTTTTAAAAACCTAACGGATATATTAAAGCTAAAAGCATTAGAAAATGGCGCATATGAAACTGCAGACCCTTTTGTGAAAAATGCCAATGGTGAACCACAAAAACTTATTCGTTTACCTAAAGATGTAAGAATAAAAAGGGTTACGGAGACAATAAAAGCTCTTAAGTTTATTACTGGAGGAGCTATGCAAACTAGCAACATGGCTGATGTCGCGCCCAAATTTATTATCCTTTCCACAATGTCAGTGGGCAATCATCCTTTCACCCATGTTTTCAGTTCCGGAGTAAATGGTAGAACTGTTAAATTTAATGCAGATGGATTAGAGGAAGTGCTAAAAGACTTTGAAAAGCAATTTGAAGGAAATATTTATATCGGAACAAGAAAAGGATTTTTGGACAGAGAAGACTCGAATGCACTAGAAGAAGTAGTTAATAGTTTTGACCACGTTCATCTTAAGTCTGTGAACGAAGCGATTGACACCTACTGCAAAGAAATAGAAACCCTGATTAAAATATGAAGGTATTCCGTGTTGACATCACAGCCTGGACGGCAAGCTTTCGATACCCAAACCTCATAAGCGGTGTTCAACCAACACTGGAAGTCCCTCCATTGAGTACCGTTTTAGGTATCCTTAATGCAGCCTCTGGCCAATACCTTGATTTGAATGGTCTTGAAGTTGGCTATTATTTCGAATTCACCGGTAAAGCTTTTGACCTGGAAACTATTTATATGGTTCAATCAGATTCAAAAGGTAGACCTTCTAATAATGCCAAGGCGAATATTACAAGAAGAGAGTTCATGGGAGATGTAAAACTGTCCCTCTATCTACAGGATCAAAGAATAGTGCAATTCCTTGAAGAACCGTACTATGACATTTTACTTGGTAGGTCAGGTGATTTGGCAACGGTTTCAAAAGCTAAAGAGGTCGATCTAATAGAAAAACCATTGGCTAATAAAATAAAAGGACAAATAGTCCCTCTGAAAGACAATTTCCTTCCTGGAAATATTCAGGCATTACCCAAATATTTTAGCAATGAATTTCCCAGGAAAAATCTCGGAACCGAGCCTTACACCGTAATCCCCTTCCACACAAATGACTTTTCGACTAACCTTACTGCATTCAGAGATGAATCCCAAGGTAAGAAAGGGGTAGATATTTATTTCCATAACCTTGACCTCAGCGATAATGAATGACATTCTGGCAAAGTCTGAACCTCCAATAACTTTAAAGCAACACATCGAAGATGGGTTATCTGTTTGGGAAAGCCTAAAAGATGCTTTTCCAATGGCTCCAAAGTGTGCTCAAAGTGAAAACTTTTGGAGGTTACTCTGGATATGTGTTGTAACCCACGATCTAGGAAAAGCTCATTCTGAATTTCAGAAAGTATTGAGGGGGCAGAATAATGAATGGCACTCTCAAAGACATGAATTGTTTTCATTGCCTTTCGTGAAAAACTTGAACCTATCTAAGCATGAAAAAACTTTAGTATTAAGGGTAGTTGCCGCCCACCATAGATCATACGATTTCTTAAGTCAGTTTATTGAAGATAACTATGAATACGATCCGGCTGAGTTTGATAAAGAGTTCTCAAAGATAAAGATTGAACAGGTTCTAAACCTATTGGATTCCTTTGAAGAAGGGCTAATAAAAGAAGACGAAGACTTTTCGACTGAATCTCCGCAAAGAATTATTAGAGCCTATCAAAAAGAAGTAAAACAGGTTATTATAGGTCGAACAAAAGAAATAGCCAATTTTGCCACTACGCTTTTACTGATGGGAGCCTTTCATCATTGCGATCACTTATCTTCCGCATTTGTAACGGAGTTTCCTTGCATGCAAAGGGAGGATTTCATTTTTTTAGATCGGCTTAGAAATAAACTGAAGTCGGAGAATCTTCAATTCTACTATCACCAAAAAGCAGCAGCTGAAATTGTTGGAAACGTCATTCTTACCGCACCTACGGGGTCTGGAAAGACAGAAACGTCCATGCTTTGGTTAAGGAAACAGCTACAAGACGTTGGGCAAGGCAGAGTATTTTATATCCTTCCCTTTACAGCTTCCATTAATGCCATGTTTGAACGCCTTAGCCACGATCAAGAAGGGTTAGGCAAGTCTATGGTCGGCATGCTTCACGGGAAACTAGATGCTTATTTGTACGATAGCTTTTTTGAAGAAGCCGGGAACTTATCAAAACTGAAAGAATCCATCACCAGCCTCAAACAAACGTTTAAGAATTTACAAACTCCACTTAAAGTATCGACGCCATTTCAACTACTGAAGCATCTTTTTGGTCTAAAAGGGTTTGAAAAGGGAATCTTCGAATGGGTTGGCGGCTATTTCATTTTTGATGAAATCCATGCTTATGATCCCGAGGTAACCGCACAAATTATCGTATTACTGGAATTTCTATCTTCAAGATTAAACGCGAATATTTTTATAATGACAGCCACTCTGCCAACTTTTTTGAAAAAAATGATTGGAAATTCTATTGAGAACTACTCAGACGTCAAGGCAGAAAATACACTTTATAATAAATTCAAGCGTCACAAAATTCAATTGATAGAGGGACTTTTGTCCAACCACTTATTACTTCTTGAACAAGAACTCGCCGAAAAAGATAGTGTTCTCGTCGTTTGCAACACTGTAGACCAAGCAAGGGAAATTTACATCCACTTTTCACATAAATTTGACACCCTGCTAATCCACGGGCGCTTTACCGCAAAAGATAGAACCCGAATTGAAAAACAATTGCAATCAAATCCTCCAAAACTACTTGTTGGCACTCAGGCAATTGAAGTGAGTTTAGATATTGATTACGATGTAATCTTTACGGAACCGGCTCCATTAGATGCACTCATTCAAAGGTTCGGACGAATAAATAGAAAACGACAAAAAGAGCCATGCCCTTGTATTGTTTTTACGGAACGTAATGAAAAGGATCAATATATCTATAAGACTGATTTGGTAGATAGAACATTAGAAGTACTAAAGAAAATAGCATCTGTTAACAACGGAATTATTCAGGAATCAGAATTACAAAAGCACATAGATACTGTTTATCCTTGTTTCGATAAAGAAGCCAAAGAAAGATATGACAAAATTTATAATTTACTTTCCCTATCGATTCAAAAGCTTACTCCTTTTAACCCTTCCAAAGAAGGGGAAGAAGTCTTTTACAAGCAATTTGATGGGGTAAAAGTGGTTCCTGCTTACTATGAAAAAGAATATCTTCAAAAGATAAATAAATTCGACTTTATCGGTGCAGAACAACTGAAACTTTCGATAAGAAAAAACTGGTTTGCTCGTTTACTTGCGGATTCCGATATTCAAAAGGAATTATGCGTACTTTTTCCTTCAGAGCATCCAAATTCAAAACCAATCGAGATAACTTTTTTTAAAGTCAATAGATATTACAGGCCTGACATAGGCCTTGATTTTGAAAACCAAGAAAACACAACCTCTAACAATGCAGAAAACAACCAAATCCTTTAAAACTGACTTAATACCAAATCAAAAACCTCTGTTTTTGACTTGACTTCAAGTCAAAAACATCATAAATTTGCCCTAAACCCAAGTCATCATGCAAATACTCTTTGAATATCAGGAAAGATACCTCGAACAAATTAGCGACCAATACTTTCGCTTCCTTTACGACCGCTTGCCGAGAAAAGAGCGCATGATCGCCATACGAGGCCCGAGAGGTGCAGGTAAAACCACCCTGCTGCTTCAATGGCTCAAATATGAATTGGGAGCCAAGGACGACGCACTGTATGTAAC
Organism: uncultured Saprospiraceae bacterium; assembly: GCA_964537285.1. GTDB lineage: Bacteria > Bacteroidota > Bacteroidia > Chitinophagales > Saprospiraceae > CAZHZT01. Next base: position 8,514 of record CAZHZT010000050.1, read on the forward strand.
CGCCGATCACCCTTGGTTTTTTACGCACAGCCTGTTGGAGCTGGCCAATGATTTTGTAAAATACGGAGGCAAATACTTACTTATAGATGAAGTACATCAGTATGCGAATTGGTCTGCGGAGCTGAAAAATATATATGACGCCCATCGGGGCTTACAAGTGATCATTACCGCATCCTCCGCACTGGATTTGCACCGGGGAGCTGCAGACCTGAGCCGCCGCCTCCTAAGCTTTCAACTACCGGGCTTATCTTTCAGGGAGTATTTGAACCTAACGAATGGCATTGAACTTCCTGTCGCAAGCCTGGAAGACATTATTAAGCAGCACAAGGAGATCAGCAAGCAATGCACCAGCAAGTTTCGACCACTGCCACTTTTCAAAGATTACTTACGTTCAGGCTATTTGCCATTTATCCTGGAGGGTGATAAAAGCTTTTATCATACACGCCTACTTGAAACGGTAAATGCCACCCTGGAACGCGACCTCAGCACAATAGAGGAATACTCAGCCGCTAATGTAGCTAAGATCAAAAAGCTGTTGGGAGTCATCGCTGAATCCGTTCCCTTTGAACCTAATATATCCGCCATAGCCGGAAAATTGAAAATAGGCAGAGATACGGTTAACAACTTCATTCAACACCTCAGCAATGCGCGATTGCTCAACTTGTTAAATACAGCAACCAGAGGCGTCGCTGCCTTACAGAAACCTGATAAAATTTACCTGGAGAATACGAATATCAGCTTCACCTTAAAAGAACAACCCAATGCGGGGGCCCTTAGAGAAACCTTTTTACTCAACCAATTGAAAAATGCAGGATACGAAGTGCATCTTCCTTCAAAAGGTGATTTTTTGATAAACAAGAAGTATACCGTTGAGGTAGGCGGAAAAAATAAGGAAGGCAAACAAATCAAAGGCTTACCTGATGCGTTTATTGCCGCCGATGAAATAGAAACAGGCTTTCGCCAAAAAATACCCCTTTGGCTGTTTGGTTTTCTTTACTAAAAAAGTTCTTTGACATAAATTGTGGAAAATGGAACTTCAAAATGATAAGCCTTTCAGCCAAAAGGGCATTCAAGGCTTATCATTTTGAAGTTTTCCACACAATTTGTCAAAGAACGCTAAAAAATAAAGGCCATGCATACTACCGGAACCCACATTGCCTATTTGCACTTATGCCACCGTAAACTCTGGCTCTTTGCCCACGGCATCAACATGGAGCAGACCAGCGAGCTGGTTGCAGAAGGAAAGTTTATTGACGAAAATACTTATAAACACCGGGCCGTACGTTGGCAGGCATTGGAGTTGGAAGGCATTAAGATCGACCATTATGATGCCCGACGTAAATTGGTTCGGGAAGTCAAAAAGTCTAACAAAAGAGAAGATGCACACAAAGCACAACTCAAATACTATTTGTTTGTGATGGAGCGCCACGGCATCCCGGCAAAATATGGGGTCCTCGAGTATCCAAAACTTCGGGAGACCGAAGAGGTGCACTTGAGCGACGCCGACCGGCAGGAAATTCCGCATTGGGAAGCCGAGGTGAAACGAATTCTCGAGCAAGACAACTGTCCGGCATTAGTGAAAAAACGCATTTGCAAGCGCTGTGCCTATTATGAATTTTGTTATTCCGAATAAGCATGAAGAAAACCTATTACCTTTTCAACCCCGGTCGGATGAGCCGACGAGACAACACCTTGAAATTTACAGCAACAGACGAATTGGGAAAAGATCAAAAGCCACGGTATTTGCCGGTAGAAGGAATTGAGGCTCTTTATATTTTTGGGAGTATTGATGCCAATAGTGCCCTTTTCAATTTTTTAGGAAAAAAGCGGGTGCCTGTTCATTTTTTTGATTATTACGAGCATTACAGCGGATCTTTTCAACCGAAAGAATATTTATTGGCAGGAAAAATGCAGGTTGCCCAGACGCGCACTTATTTGCAAAGCAAACGGAGGATGCACATAGCCCGCCAACTTGTGGAAGGTGCCAGTTTCAATATGTTAAAAAACATGCGCTATTATCAAAGCAGGGGCAGAGACCTGAATCCACTCATTTTAAATTCAGAAAAATTGCGGCAAGCAATAGCCAACACCCCAGACGTCCCCACTTTAATGGGGGTAGAAGGCAATTGCAGGCAGGTCTATTATCAGGCTTTCGAACATATCATCACTAATTTTTCCATGAATGGCCGGGTTAAACAGCCTCCGTCCAATGAAGTAAATGCTTTAATATCCTTTGGAAACATGATGTGTTACACATTAGCCCTGGATATGATTTACCATACCCAATTGAACCCCACCATCAGTTTTTTGCATGAGCCCGGCACCCGGCGTTACAGTTTAGCCCTCGACATTGCAGAGGTTTTCAAGCCCATACTGGTAGATCGAACAATTTTCAAATTGCTTAACCGCAAGGAGCTGAATGGGACACACTTTGAACAAAGCCTTAATGGCTGCACTCTAAAAGAAAGCGGCCGGAAAGTCTTCCTACGAAGCTTTGAAGAGCGCTTAAAAGAAACGATACAGCACCGCAGTTTAGGAAAAAAAGTAAGCTACAAGCGGCTTGTTCTATTAGAATGTTACAAATTGGCAAAATATATTTTAAAAATGGAGGAAAACTACAAGTCGTTTAAGATCTGGTGGTAAAAGACTACGGCGAATGGGGTACATTTACGAAGGGAAAAGTTTATGATAAACAAGAAATAAGCATATAAATATGTATATTATTGCAGTATACGATGTAAGTGAAGGGCGAGTAGTAAAGATGTTGAAATTATGTCGGCGGTATCTGAATTGGATTCAGAATTCGGTTTTTGAAGGAGAGATTACCGAGTTAAAGTTACAAGAGTTGATACACGAAGCCCGGCAGATTATGGATGAGAGCAATGATAGTTTCATTATATTTAGCAGCAGGAATGCCCGTTGGTTGGATAAGCAGGTAATAGGTTTGGAGCGGCAAAGCACCGATAATTTTTTATAAATTTATCGTCGGCGAATCAAGGGAACAGCATTTAAGTGCTTCTCCTCAACAGGTAAAAACGTAATAAACTCTTATTCAACCAGTTAAATAGTCGTCGCCCAACAAGCAAAATCAGCTTATTTACTACCGACGCCTTAAAGCAGCTATTAAACCCACAAAGTTCTTTGACAATTGGTTAAAAATCAGTTATATTTACATGTAAATAGCACGGCCTTTAATCGTACCAGATTGGAATTGAAACAATAATTACGACAAATGCTAAGGATAACCAAAGGACCTTTAATCGTACCAGATTGGAATTGAAACTCAATAGTCTCATTATTGTATATCTCTACTTCGTTTGGCCTTTAATCGTACCAGATTGGAATTGAAACATCGTATGCTTTCTCCCTCAATTTGTTGAAAATATCCCTTTAATCGTACCAGATTGGAATTGAAACATTGGTGGATCACCTATATTACAAGGTGTTCCTGTTGTCCTTTAATCGTACCAGATTGGAATTGAAACTTCGATAAATTTTGCCGTCGTACTCAAAAAGAGATACCTTTAATCGTACCAGATTGGAATTGAAACATAATGCTTTTGTTGCATCCTATAGCGTAAATGATTCCTTTAATCGTACCAGATTGGAATTGAAACACCGCTAATGTTTTTGTTTGAATATCCGGCGGGAAACCTTTAATCGTACCAGATTGGAATTGAAACAAGTAACGGCCCCTAATTCATAAGCATTGTCTGTTCCTTTAATCGTACCAGATTGGAATTGAAACGATACAGTTATCATCAATACAATTCAACTGTTATTCCTTTAATCGTACCAGATTGGAATTGAAACAAGATAGATATGGTTTTGCGTGCAAATGATGCAAGTCCTTTAATCGTACCAGATTGGAATTGAAACAAAATGAATGATTGGTAAACTTCACATAATCTCGTCCTTTAATCGTACCAGATTGGAATTGAAACTAGTAATACATGTTAAAGTTTTTGATGAAGATGATACCTTTAATCGTACCAGATTGGAATTGAAACATTACTATTCCCGGAGCAACGCAAGAAGATATGAAGCCTTTAATCGTACCAGATTGGAATTGAAACTTGTTCAATCGTCATGAGATGTTTTGAGTATTGTTTCCTTTAATCGTACCAGATTGGAATTGAAACCCTGGAAGCCCTGGCGGGAAGTAAGCAGAATTTATTCCCTTTAATCGTACCAGATTGGAATTGAAACCCAATATTGGCAGGATTGAGAAGAAAGAAGAAAACTCCTTTAATCGTACCAGATTGGAATTGAAACTATATCTACCTAAAAAGGGGTATAAAATGAATGTATCCTTTAATCGTACCAGATTGGAATTGAAACACAATAATGCAGCCGCCTTACTTCAAACTAATCTCCCCTTTAATCGTACCAGATTGGAATTGAAACACGACACAACAACAAATTTATTGTTAGATACATTTTTCCTTTAATCGTACCAGATTGGAATTGAAACTTCGTTGAGCTGGATGTCATCCGTTCAAAAACCTTTCCTTTAATCGTACCAGATTGGAATTGAAACACTGAATACCTGTTTGGATTAACAGACCGGCTACGATTCCTTTAATCGTACCAGATTGGAATTGAAACCAACAAGGCCAGAAAGTGGTCTTATTGTGCCTTTGGCCCTTTAATCGTACCAGATTGGAATTGAAACACATTTCATTTAAAAGCCTTAGATCCTTGTGAATCACCTTTAATCGTACCAGATTGGAATTGAAACGGCACATACTATGGCACTATCGCCATTTGATGAAGTACCTTTAATCGTACCAGATTGGAATTGAAACTATTCATTAGTTTTTACTTCAACATTTTCATTCTTCCTTTAATCGTACCAGATTGGAATTGAAACAGATTTGTTTCCAATCAGTCCTTAAAAGACGATATTCCTTTAATCGTACCAGATTGGAATTGAAACCAGCATTCGAACATACTTTAATAATGTTGTTAAGGTGCCTTTAATCGTACCAGATTGGAATTGAAACGGTCATTAGAAGATAATCTTTCTAATCAGTTATTGATCCTTTAATCGTACCAGATTGGAATTGAAACAACATGAATTCAGCGGAGGAAGGGTTCAAAAACTTTCCTTTAATCGTACCAGATTGGAATTGAAACTTGCTCTTCATTAAGTTCTTGGTTCTTTAGTTGGGCATCCTTTAATCGTACCAGATTGGAATTGAAACAGATTCTATCTACTTCATAAAACGGATGCGCTTCCATCCTTTAATCGTACCAGATTGGAATTGAAACCTTATTGACGGATTGAGTAGTTATTTGAAAGATATTCCTTTAATCGTACCAGATTGGAATTGAAACTTTGAATTTGCTCCTTGAATAAATCCTCTTTCAATCTCCTTTAATCGTACCAGATTGGAATTGAAACAGTACACCATCATAGATGGGGCTCACAGGACTAAAAACCTTTAATCGTACCAGATTGGAATTGAAACGTACATATTCTCTTTGTCCCTATACTTATGGTGTTCTCCTTTAATCGTACCAGATTGGAATTGAAACTCAAGTACTCCGTAACACAATCCATGATTTCTTTTTCCCTTTAATCGTACCAGATTGGAATTGAAACTTCCTCGAAATGATATCAAGTATTTCATCATTGCTTTCCTTTAATCGTACCAGATTGGAATTGAAACTCTTAAACCGGTTAATTACTGCTGAAGGTGGCACTTCCTTTAATCGTACCAGATTGGAATTGAAACAGCAAGATTGGAAACCAATTGGTTAAAGTTGCTTAGCCCTTTAATCGTACCAGATTGGAATTGAAACTATATCTACCTAAAAAGGGGTATAAAATTCAGGTCCTTTAATCGTACCAGATTGGAATTGAAACAGGACAAGAATCGGTAGTTGAAGCAATACAAGAGGCCTTTAATCGTACCAGATTGGAATTGAAACATAATGGTGTTATAATTAACACAACCTTAAAATCGACCTTTAATCGTACCAGATTGGAATTGAAACTCGTACTTTGCTAATAAGGATTTATTTTTCAAGGCCTTTAATCGTACCAGATTGGAATTGAAACGGAATGTAGCTAATAAAAGATTGGCTATTCAAGATCCCTTTAATCGTACCAGATTGGAATTGAAACTTTTTCGTGGTACTTTTGAGCTAAAATAGCCTTGCCCTTTAATCGTACCAGATTGGAATTGAAACCTCTTATTAGTGGAAATGCCGTAGTAATACATGTTACCTTTAATCGTACCAGATTGGAATTGAAACACAATATGAGTAATCAACCGTTTATTGTATCGATAGCCTTTAATCGTACCAGATTGGAATTGAAACATTTTACAAGGTGGTCCTATTGGTGGATCACCTATTCCTTTAATCGTACCAGATTGGAATTGAAACATATTGGCGGCAACTTTTCATTCGGGATTGTTGTAGCCCTTTAATCGTACCAGATTGGAATTGAAACAAAATTGCACAAACGCAAGTGGCAGTGACAAACACCCTTTAATCGTACCAGATTGGAATTGAAACACATTGCAGGAGTGATTTCAGTAGGCGCATTAAATGCCTTTAATCGTACCAGATTGGAATTGAAACAATGGTGTCCATTGTGCAGAACCGTCCGAATCGAAATCCTTTAATCGTACCAGATTGGAATTGAAACTTATAAAGTATCAAAGTCCCTTGAAAGCAGAGGTTCCTTTAATCGTACCAGATTGGAATTGAAACTGTAAAGAAGGATAAGGTGCTTAGGTATGAAGAAGTGCCTTTAATCGTACCAGATTGGAATTGAAACCGCCAACACTGTCAACAATGGTTTTATGGTTAGGAATCCTTTAATCGTACCAGATTGGAATTGAAACTTGATTTTTGAAGTTGAAGGTTATGAAGTAGTAATGCCTTTAATCGTACCAGATTGGAATTGAAACAATGTTAACCTGTGCAATGGCTTACCGCCTGCGGCCCTTTAATCGTACCAGATTGGAATTGAAACATGCGGAAAACAGCGTCAGATGTAGGTTCAAAATAACCTTTAATCGTACCAGATTGGAATTGAAACACATTGCAGGAGTGATTTCAGTAGGCGCATTAAATGCCTTTAATCGTACCAGATTGGAATTGAAACCGATCACAAAGTTCATCACTGTTACACCTTCGGATATCCTTTAATCGTACCAGATTGGAATTGAAACTTAACAGGAAGATTTAAGCTTAATAACGGAGACAAACCTTTAATCGTACCAGATTGGAATTGAAACCAAACAAGTCACCCCAAACCGAAAAAAGTTTGTTGTTCCTTTAATCGTACCAGATTGGAATTGAAACTCGGATATTAATTTCACACAGAAATGCACTGAAATTCCTTTAATCGTACCAGATTGGAATTGAAACTTCAGGTAGATCATCGATCAAAACGGCAAAGCCGTTCCTTTAATCGTACCAGATTGGAATTGAAACTCACCTGTAATGGTTGTAATTACTCCGGTGGTATCGTCCTTTAATCGTACCAGATTGGAATTGAAACAAGGTTTATGATCAGGATATGCTTTCTGAAATCATCGCCTTTAATCGTACCAGATTGGAATTGAAACAAAATATAAGAAAATCCTGATAATGGAGAAAATTTGACCTTTAATCGTACCAGATTGGAATTGAAACTCCGTTCCATCGTAGAGACCAATGGCCCATGTGTCCCTTTAATCGTACCAGATTGGAATTGAAACGAGCAAAGCGGCTACCTAAAGTGGCACAAATGCACTCCTTTAATCGTACCAGATTGGAATTGAAACGAGGTGGGATCGGCAATGCTTAAATCATGTGTTAACCCTTTAATCGTACCAGATTGGAATTGAAACTTGAAGGGCAGGAATGGAGGAACCGAAAGATTCATTTCCTTTAATCGTACCAGATTGGAATTGAAACTTTCTATAATATTTAGATTTGCACCGAGACGAACAGCCTTTAATCGTACCAGATTGGAATTGAAACAAAATAGAAGGCGGGCGGAGCATTTCGCCTGCCTTTTCCTTTAATCGTACCAGATTGGAATTGAAACGTAGACGGTATATCAATACCTTCAACGGCACTCAACCTTTAATCGTACCAGATTGGAATTGAAACAAACGGAGTAACATCTTTCAAAATTGATGACAATACCCTTTAATCGTACCAGATTGGAATTGAAACTTGGGATGAGATAGAGAAACTAAAAAATGTATTAACCTTTAATCGTACCAGATTGGAATTGAAACCTGTATGTCTTGTATTTTGTCAGTTTCTTAACTTTCCTTTAATCGTACCAGATTGGAATTGAAACGATCAACCCGGAAAAATCAATACTGGAACCTCAAACCTTTAATCGTACCAGATTGGAATTGAAACAAACGCCTGAAGAGTTAGATTTTGAACAAGGCAGACCCTTTAATCGTACCAGATTGGAATTGAAACAATGATTCTATGATTTGGGTCACGAACACAAGTGGTCCTTTAATCGTACCAGATTGGAATTGAAACTCATAAAGGTGCTGAAAAACATCCTCCCTACCCTCCTTTAATCGTACCAGATTGGAATTGAAACAAATGATAAGGCCAGGAATATAGCTAATAAAAGATTCCTTTAATCGTACCAGATTGGAATTGAAACAACAAAGCTGGCATCGTAATCCGGCAACCAGGTTTTCCTTTAATCGTACCAGATTGGAATTGAAACTGCTTCGCTCTATATACGGCATATTTTGTTGAATCACCTTTAATCGTACCAGATTGGAATTGAAACCTCTTATTAGTGGAAATGCCGTAGTAGTACATATTCCTTTAATCGTACCAGATTGGAATTGAAACACCGTTTGCCCGGGTTTAATTTCAGAGAAAATAATTCCTTTAATCGTACCAGATTGGAATTGAAACAGAAAACGAAGGCGAAGAAGAAAGCGAAGAAGAACGCCTTTAATCGTACCAGATTGGAATTGAAACCCAATTACATTTCGGATAGCCTGTTCGTACCCCCCCACCTTTAATCGTACCAGATTGGAATTGAAACGGTAGAAGAAGAAAAAAAGGCAGTAGAAAAAAGTCTCCTTTAATCGTACCAGATTGGAATTGAAACTTTCAAAAATGATTAAATTGTTTGAAAATAAGGAATACCTTTAATCGTACCAGATTGGAATTGAAACTGAAGTGACACACACCGATCGGGATGTGGAGATTTCCTTTAATCGTACCAGATTGGAATTGAAACTGCTGGAAGGCGAAGCACTAAAAAGGCTAGCACAGTTCCTTTAATCGTACCAGATTGGAATTGAAACTCTGGAAAGAATTCCTTAAAAGTGGTAACCTGCCGGCCTTTAATCGTACCAGATTGGAATTGAAACCAAGTAAGGCAGCAGGCTTAAAAATAGGGAACGACTTCCTTTAATCGTACCAGATTGGAATTGAAACGCCTTCATGTGTATTTTTGACTTGCATGGCCAAGTTCCTTTAATCGTACCAGATTGGAATTGAAACTGAAAATAAACGAACGCTTTTACAGCTCTTGTTGATCCCCTTTAATCGTACCAGATTGGAATTGAAACAAAATTAGGATTTCATCAAACAAAAGTTTATCTTTCCTTTAATCGTACCAGATTGGAATTGAAACAAGAATCGATTTAGTAGATCAAAGCAATGATGAAATCCTTTAATCGTACCAGATTGGAATTGAAACACGCCCCTTGATCCGGGTAGGTATGTAATGGTGGCACCTTTAATCGTACCAGATTGGAATTGAAACCAAGTAATGGTCGTTTTGGCAAGGCTTCATCTGGCCCCTTTAATCGTACCAGATTGGAATTGAAACGCGTGTGGCTATTGCTGAAGAAGGCGAACAACGACTACCTTTAATCGTACCAGATTGGAATTGAAACCATCTTCCTAACCTTCATCCGAATTTCGTCTTCGATCCTTTAATCGTACCAGATTGGAATTGAAACTCAGCCACAATCATTAGGAGAAAGAATCAAAAAAATACCTTTAATCGTACCAGATTGGAATTGAAACGATGGAATCAATGGTAAATCTCCTACCTGTTCAAACCTTTAATCGTACCAGATTGGAATTGAAACCCAGCAATGGTGTTATAATTAACATATCATTGAAATCCCTTTAATCGTACCAGATTGGAATTGAAACTATATCTACCTAAAAAGGGTTACATAATGAATGTATACCTTTAATCGTACCAGATTGGAATTGAAACAGATTTTCAATTCTCATAATTACATTTTTTATAGTTCCTTTAATCGTACCAGATTGGAATTGAAACACGGTAAACCCCCCTCCTGCTACGCCGCAACGGGTACCTTTAATCGTACCAGATTGGAATTGAAACGTATAGCCATCATCAAAGGAGTTGTGCCGTCCTCTAAGCCTTTAATCGTACCAGATTGGAATTGAAACCCTGTTGCTTCCGGCACCGCCTCCTAATTCAATTGCTCCCTTTAATCGTACCAGATTGGAATTGAAACTCGTAATATTGATTTTGTAATTTTTTTATTCTAAACCCTTTAATCGTACCAGATTGGAATTGAAACGTAACGGCAATACGGTAATTCGTAGGTCTTACAGGAGGCCTTTAATCGTACCAGATTGGAATTGAAACTGCAGATTCACCTCCGAAAAGGTAGATATTTTCCCGCCTTTAATCGTACCAGATTGGAATTGAAACTTTTTATCCATCCACATGGTTGCCTCGGCTTGGTCACCTTTAATCGTACCAGATTGGAATTGAAACATACGTAGCATATTCTCTTTCCCCTCCCTTTCTACCTTTAATCGTACCAGATTGGAATTGAAACTTGGCGACCAATACAGCGAAAACAAGATATTTTATTCCTTTAATCGTACCAGATTGGAATTGAAACTTATCCGGGAAATGCCTAGTTTGTCATAAAGAACTGCCTTTAATCGTACCAGATTGGAATTGAAACAAAATATAGACGATATGTTTTTGGTACAATCAAAAGCCTTTAATCGTACCAGATTGGAATTGAAACAATTCGATGGAAAAGGGAAAGTCTTAACTCAAAGTTGCCTTTAATCGTACCAGATTGGAATTGAAACAGCAGAAGCAGGTACTCCCGTAATGTTTCCGCTTGCCTTTAATCGTACCAGATTGGAATTGAAACAACAAACCCAAATGGTCTTGCAAAAGCGGATCTAATCCTTTAATCGTACCAGATTGGAATTGAAACAACGAAAACTACATTAACTCACTTTTTCCATCAAGCGCCTTTAATCGTACCAGATTGGAATTGAAACGCTCTTTTTCGTATATAAATATAGTTCCTTTTCTGTCCTTTAATCGTACCAGATTGGAATTGAAACTTAATAATTTCAAGGGAAAAACTTAACTCAGCACCTCCTTTAATCGTACCAGATTGGAATTGAAACTAATTTAAATTCGTTGCGTTAGATGGTGATGGCATAACCCTTTAATCGTACCAGATTGGAATTGACATCAGGAACAATCTCCATATCAATTATCATTAAACCTATTTCTATGAAAACGCCAATGATTGTAGTCACTCCTGCCCAAACATTACTGATCTACCGCCCCCTTCAAATTATACAGGCCAACCAGCCCAACTATGAATACTAACAGCAATGAAATGAAGAAGGCCCATTGCCCCATCGTTGGAATAGAATTGGGATCGAGTACCCGGGCTTGCACCCCAAATATATAAGGGGTATTGGCCACGTTATTGGTGTTGGAGGTAACGGTGACGGTGGCCGAGTAAATCCCTGTAGATAAACCACTGGGATCAAACTGAATCTGTAAGTTAGAGGTATTGCCGCCCGGAATATTGAAAGGAAAATTCGTAGGAGACACCAGAGTAAAGCATGGAGAAAGCGAAATATCAATTCCAGTGACCTGAAGTGTAGAGATACTACTTCCTGCATTTTCAAGCGTGAAAGTCCTGGAAGAGGGCGCGTCATTGGGATTAAAAACGCCAAAATCGGTAAAGTCACTATTACTTGGGTTTTGATCGCCATCGCTAATGAGTTCCCCATTGCCATTGATTTGCAAAAGCGGCTCATCATCTTTATTGATTACCGATACTTGCTGATCCATCACCATATCAAACGCATTGTCAGACTGCCCCTGGTTGATAGATAAAGTGATCATACCCGTTTGATCTCCATCTACATCCGCATCATCCTGACCGGTAACGGTAACATTCTGGGCCGTCAAGGCATTTGTAGGGGTGAACGTAAGCGATGTTTGGCTGAGCATTATTTCATCTGTGAAACCACCGGAAACACTTAGGTCAATAACCACATTACTCAAGGGAACGGCATCCAACACAACAGAAAAAGCATCTGTGGCCCCTGACTCGCCCACCATAGTCATGCCCCCTGTTTCCACAACTGTAAACCCAGCCGTTTTGTTATCTTCATTCGTCACCGAAAGTTGCTGGTCGGCCGGTCCGGTGAAAGCAGCATTTGAGGAAGCTTGATTAATAGAGAAGGTTATATCCCCCGTTTGATCTCCATCTACATCCGCATCATCCTGACCGGTAACGGTAACATTCTGGGCCGTCAAGGCATTTGTAGGGGTGAACGTAAGCGATGTTTGGCTGAGCATTATTTCATCTGTGAAACCACCGGAAACACTTAGGTCAATAACCACATTACTTGAAGGGATAGCATTCAAGACCACTGAAAAGGCATCCGTAGTGCCTGTTTCATTTACAATAGTTGTACCGCCCGTTGGTGTAACTGTAAAGCCGGCGGTTTCATCATCATTTATGGTGGCAGTCGCTTCATTATCCGGAGCCGATCCAACGGTGTAATTCATACTATTGGCAATACTCAAAATAACGGTCTCATTTGCTTCCAGTAAGAAATCGGATGAGGGATCGATGCTGACCGTTGCACTACTGCTGTTCGCGGGTATAACAAGGGTTCCGGCATTGGCGGCATAAGTATCTGCCCCTGACTCCGTGTAATCAGTGTTGAAATCAGCGGTACCGCTTACATCAAAATTAACGGTAAGGGCCGCAGTCTGATCGCCACCAGTACGAGTGAAGGTAAAAACCATGTTACCCCCTGTATCTTCAGGAGTGGAAGAAGGACTGACAGCTACAGTAACCGTAGAAAGACTTACTACATCATCATTTACAATCGTTCCAATAGCAGTGCATTGATCAATGGTAAGCTGACTGGCTATGGAATTAGCGGTTCCGTCTTCGACCGGATTGCTTAAAGTGATAAAAAAGGTTTCATCGATTTCCACAGCATTATCTTCAATAATGGGGACGCTAATAACTCCATTCGTCCCTGATGTTCCGTTAATGGTGAAAGAAGAAATACCACTGCCATCATAATCGGAACCATTTTGAGCCGTATTGTCGGTGAAGGTTACGTCAACACTAAATGTGGGGACATTTCCCGTAAGGGAATAAGGAAAATCAACGGTAACAGGCCCAGGAGGATTTCCTTCATTGACGGAAGCATTGCCAATCGTTAGTACAGCAGTAGAACCCAAACTGGAGAAGTCCATATCATCAAGGGCCAGATAATTTAGGTTGCCACCCCCGGTAGCCATGCCCAGGGTAATTTCTACAGAAGTGATGAAAAAGTTTTCGAAATCGGTGCCTGCTGTAGAGATAACATCATACTGGGTTATACTTGGAGGTGAAATCGTAAATTCTTCAGAAAAGATGGTTCCATCTAGTTTAGTTCCGACGAATGTAACTTTACCCTCATTTTGGGAGGTTCCGCCATTGGTTGAAGTCCAGGCATCAAAACCATTGAGCTTGAAGGCAATGCCTGTACTTGAATTAGAAAGGCCAAAAGTTCCTACGGTTTGATTTCCAGAGCTAGGAGCCTCAATATGCCTGGAAGATCCTCCAGAGCCCAAATTAGTAAGCACAACCAAAACCTCATCCGTAGTTTCAAAAGAAAGGTCCCCGGATGTAAAACTGGCAACTGGTGCGGGTTCACTTTCAAAATCTTCAAAGAAATCATCGTTTTCGATAGTGCCTCCGGCAGAAGGCGTTATAATCATAGCACCTCCAGTGGGGTTGGATAAGGTTACCGTATATGTTTCATCCATTTCACTAACCTGATCTCCGCCAATATTGATTTCCAGAACCTCCAGCACTTCTCCGTCTTGAAAAGTAATGGTTCCACTTGGCAGCATTCCTCCATTAAAATCATCAGCTGCTGCTGGGTTTGTCCCTGATCCGCTGACAGCATAATCTACGGAGTGTACTCCACTAGTTGTGACTGTACGGGTAATTTCAAAATAATGTATTCTTGTGTTGCTGCCCGTTCCTTCCGGCTTTGAAGCGCTACAAGCAGAAATGGCGATCTCGGCGTTCATAGCAGGCGCCATCGTCGCAACAGAGCCTGTATCCAAATTAGGTGTTTTAGCCTTAGAAAACAAGACCTGCCCACGCCAGAAGGCCGACAGAAGCAATGAGCGCAGTGGAAAGAAGGGTATACTTTTTCATGGGAGTGAGTGGTTCGTTTATTTTCTCCAAAATTAATAAAAAATTTTGGTTCTACAGGAATGATCTTCCGGAAACGGAACGTTTCCCAACAATCGTTATTTCGTTCCCCGTTTCCCGTTATTTCGTTTCCCGTTTTATCGCAACCTGGATTAATTATCTAAAACCTTAAACTCTGTTCTTCTGTTGGCGGCTCTACCTTCTTCAGAATCATTGCTTTCAGCGGGTGCCTTCTCACCATAGCCTTTCACTTGTAATCTTTCTGTTGCGATTCCCGCATTGGCAAGATAGTTTTTCACGGCATTGGCCCTTTCCAATGAAAGTTTCATGTTAGATTCATCACTACCAACATTATCGGTATGGCCTTCGATTTCGATTTTTACAGAAAGAATATTTTTCATCAGGTCGACCATTTTGTCGAGTTCAAGTTTACTTTCTTCGGAAATATCTGCTTTAGCCGTTTCGAAGAAAACATTTTGAAATTCAAATGCTGCCGATCTTTCAAAAAGTGCTGGCTGTGTATCTTTCTTCACTTCTTCTTTCACGATTTCCTCCATTACAGGTTTTTCGAGCGGTGTTAGAAAAACATCCTTGTTCATTTCTTCATATTGGGCATTTTCCTCTATTTCAAAACTTTGAGAAGAAGAAACGTACCCATCCAACTCGACGCTAAGATTATAATTTCCTCCTGTGGGCAAGACAGTAGTATAAGTACCTGTTTTAGAATTGCTTTCACTCTGAGAAATAAGTTCTCCACTTTCAACATTTTTTAATAAAAGCTGTGCCCCAAGTGGCTCTTTGCTCACTTCATCTCTAACGAAGCCTGTTAAAATGATGGAAGTTTGCGGCCGAAGATTTTCAGCTAATTCAATTCGGTAGAGATCTGACAGACCATTTCCTCCTGAACGAGCCGAAGAAAAGTAAGCATATTTTCCAGAAGCAGTAATAGAAAAATATTTATCATCTCCACTTGTATTCACTAGAGGGCCCAAGTTCACAGGCTTGGTCCATTCTCCGTTTTCGAACGAAGACTTGAAGGTATCGTATCCACCGAGGCCTTCATGCCCCATGGAACTGAAATAAAGGGTTTGGCCATCAGAAGCAATATATGGAGCCAGGTCATTTTCACTTGTATTAATAACATTTCCAAGATTTTTAGGTTTTCCCCAGCGTCCATCTTTTCTTTTTGTTGAAACATAAATGTCACTATTACCAAAGCCTTCTCCATTAATAGAGCAAAAATATAAACTCATTCCATCTGCGGATAGACATGGTTGAGATTCCCAATCAGCCGAATTAATTGAATCCCCCATATTAACGGGGGGGCTCCAGCTATATCCTTTTAACTGGGAAAAATAGAGATCACAGTTTCCAAACCCATCTGTTGAATTACATTTTACGTAAATCATTGTCTGGCCGTCAGCACTAAAGGTAGCAAGCCCTTCATTATTATCAGAATTTATGGGCTCTGGTAACAACTGAGCCGACTTAAATTCGTCATTTACAATATCAACAGTATAAAGATTTTCGTTAGAGTATCCAAAAGAACTTTCCCGCTTGCTAGTAAAATACAGCTTTTTACCAGCCGGATCAATTTTAGGGCCGTAATCATTGGCGGAGCTATTCACCTTTTCCCCTAAATTAACAGGTTCTTTATTCGTGAAGTTTTGTTCTTGTTCGCCTTGCTGGCTGAAACAAAAAACAGAATAGAGCAAAAAAGCAAATGTGAGTGAAATTTTTAGGTTTTTCATAAGATTTAGTTTAAAGTCATTTTTATTAAATCGTTAAATATACAAAAAAATAAAAATATATAGGCACATTGATCACAGCGATTCTCGCTTTGAAAAGTAAAAGCGCCTACGGAGCGAAATCCCTTTAAGAGGGATTCCGAAAGGGCTATTTTGCTTCGCAAAATAGCCCTTTCGGAATCCCTCAAAACCCAAATCGCTGCATTAGCCATATTAAATAGAAAAACCTATGATAATCGCCTTTTACTCCTGTACTTCAACTTCAAAAGTAACCTCTATGTCCGTTTCGCCTCCTGCATTTGCAATATTTCCATCAGCCACCCCCTCGCCGTTTTTATTTGGTTGGTGCCGCAAAATGATGGTGATCGTTCCAGTTCCTGCAGCACCTGTAGTTAAAGTTGATGATAAGCCAATGGGATTGCCATCTGAATCCAAATCATTGTAAGCAATCGTTAACCCGGAAACCGTCGATTGAAAAAAGAACTGATACGCTTCATCCATTTCTTCGACCGCTTCTGAAATATTGACAGCAGGAGATTCCATTTCATTTAGTAATTCAACAGTCCCCGTGTACGTTTCATTAGCAGACAAAATTCCGCCTGTAATTTCCGGGGCATCTCCCCCATCACCGTCTAAGTCTCGATAACTAAGAATAGCAGGGGACCCGCTACCTTGAGGAATAAGTGTATAAAAAAGGGAAGTAATGCCCTCTACCTCCTCTGGAGTTACGGGTGTATTGCCTTCATCATCATTGCATGCGATAAAAAAGACAATTGGAAACAAAAACAGGATAAGGGATTGGATTATTTTCTGCACTTTAAATGGTTTTAGTTAGGTACAAATATAAAGCACTTTTTTTACGCTGCCGTATTTTCTTCAGCGATTCTCACTTTGAAAAATAAACGCGCCTATAGCGCGAAATCCCTTTGAGAGGGAGTTCGAAAGGGCTATTTTGCGAAGCAAAATAGCCCTTTCGAACTCCCTCAAAAGAAAATATCGCCGCGAAGCGGCGTAAATTTGGTCTTGGATTTCCAAAACGAGAATCGGCGTATTTTCTTATTTTAGAAATTGCTCTTTTAATTACCATTCTAGTAGGAAGCCTGGACCTGAAAATCGAAATTATGCCGCCACGCGGCATAATTTTCCATAGAGGCATTCCGAAAGGGGATTTTGGCTTCGCCAAAATCCCCTTTCGGAATGCCTCTAAAAAGAATTTTCGCGCCGTAAACGCGTTCAAGAACCCAAATTCTAACGTTGGAAACAAAAGACAGAAAGAAAAACACTTTTTATATTATTTAAAATTAGACTTTCAATGAAAAAAATCATGATATTTTAACTTTCTTATATTTTATTTTGCCGTATTGCAAGTTAACTTAAATAAATATGGCACTCTCCTTCCTCAATCGAGAACACTCCATTGCCAGGCCCGGCTACAACCGTTGGCTTGTTCCGCCTGCGGCCCTGGCAATCCACCTTTGCATAGGTCAGATCTATGCCTACAGCGTTTTCAACCGGCCCATGACGCGCATCTTAGGCATCACCGAACCCACTTCCGAGGATTGGGAGCTGACCACCCTCGGATGGATCTTCTCTATCGCACTATTTACCCTGGGGGCCTCTGCAGCTCTCTTTGGAAAATGGCTGGAGCGGGTAGGTCCGCGGAAAGCCATGTTTGCAGCAGCATTATGCTTCTCCGGAGGCTTTTTTATTGCAGCCCTGGGCATTCATTTTCACCAAATTGCGCTTGTATATCTCGGGCACGGCCTCATTGGCGGCATCGGCCTGGGGCTAGGATATATATCGCCCGTTTCTACCCTGATAAAATGGTTTCCCGACCGGCCGGGGATGGCAACAGGCATGGCCATTATGGGCTTTGGTGGCGGCGCCATGATTGCCTCCCCCCTTTCCGTCTCGCTCATGGATTTTTTTAAATCTACCACTTCGACAGGTGTAGGCGAAACATTTTTGGTGATGGGGGCACTTTATTTCCTTTTCATGCTGTTTGGCGTTTTTACGGTGCGCATTCCTCCTGAAGGCTGGAAGCCAGAGGGCTGGACGCCTCCGGTTTCCAAAACAGGTAAAACACTGGTACAGGCACAGGTAGATGCGGATACGGCTATCCGCACGCCTCAATTCTATTTATTGTTTGGAGTGCTTATGCTTAATGTAACGGCAGGTATAGGTGTACTAGGGCAGGCATCGGTAATGATCCAGGAGATGTTTTCGGTGGAATCTGTGGGGGAAAAGCTGGCGGTGAGCGCAATAGCTGCCGGAGGTTTTGTAGGGCTTTTGAGTTTGTTCAATATGATCGGCCGCTTTTCCTGGTCGTCCTTATCGGATATTATCGGGCGTAAGAACACCTACCACGTTTTTTTCTTGTTGGGAGCTGTGCTTTATGTAGCTATTCCATCGATTGGGGCATCGGGAAGCATTGTATTTTTTGTGCTTTGCTTCGGCTTGATGATTAGCATGTATGGGGGTGGTTTTGCGACGATTCCTGCTTATTTGCGCGATATGTTTGGTACCATGCAGGTGGGGGCTATTCATGGCCGACTTTTATTGGCCTGGTCGCTGGCGGCTATTTTTGGGCCGGTTTTGATTAATTACATTCGGGCATATCAGATTGATACTTTGGGTGTTGCTCCGGCGCAGGCTTATTCGGTTACGATGTATATCATGGCGGGATTATTATTGATTGGCTTCGTTTGCAATGTCTTGGTGAAGCCTGTTGACCAAAAATATTTTTATAAAAATGACTGATAACAATAAAAAGAGCCGCTTTGTTACGGTGGCATTGGCTTGGTTGTTTGTGGGCTTGCCTTTGCTTTGGGGCGTTGCGCAGACGATTGTTAAGTCGCTGGCGTTGTTCCAATAAACTCTAAAACCTGTGGCTGGCGCCGACAGGCTAAGGTATGTCGCTGCTAGCACAGCTTTTTGAGGAGAACGGAGCCGCTCTCTAAACGAAACTTCCTTTCCGAGGCAAAGAGCTTTTTTTGGGGCAGCTTCGAAGAGGATAAATCATTTTGCATTTGCACGCTTAAACTTCCATCCAAATTCAGAAATTTATTAGAAATAAAAATGGATTTTATCTTTAAAAAGCATTAACTTGATAGAAGTTTCTGGTACTTGAAATTCTAAGTTCTTCGTGGTGATTTTTTTAACCACGACTCTTAATTTACCCTGTAACAAAATAGCTTTTTCACCGCAGAGAACGCGGCGTTTCGCAGAGTTTGATTGCTCGCTGAACTATGAACTGCAGTGGAGTCCATAACTTTTGTAAATCAGTTAAACCTACCTAATTATGAAAAATATATTAATCGCAGGAGCTACCGGTCATTTAGGGCCATTTTTGGTAAAAGAGCTTATTGACCAAGGTAAAAATGTATATGCCTTAATCCGGCCGGAAAGCATGTCCAATCCTGAAAAAATAAATCCTTTAAAAGCTCAGGGCGCACATTTGGTTGAAGGCGACATCAATGACCAGGCAAGCCTGGATAAAGCTTGCCAAAACATGGACGTGGTTATCTCGGCCTTAGGTGGAGGCCAATTGATGCAGCAAACCAATTTGTTAGATGCTGCTTTAAAAGCGGGTGTGAAGCGCTTCATTCCTTCCGAATTTGGTGTGGATCCTCATGTCTCGGGCCCGGGCGTGTGCGACTTGTTTGACGCCAAGACAGCAATTCAAAACATGATCAAACAATCCGGAATCGATTATACGATGATCTATACCAATGGATTCATGGAATTCTGGGGCAGTGGCCTGGGACAGTTAGGGAACAACCCTTCGGGCGGAGAAGTGCAAATATTTGGTGATGGGAACGTAAAAGCTTCTATGGTTTCCTTACCCGACATTGCTCGTTTCACCGCAGCCATCATTGATGATCCGGGTATGGCCAACAAAGAAGTGCGTATTACAGCCAATGAAATGACGCAGGAGGAATTGATCCAGACCTGGGAAAACCTTAGTGGTGCAGCGATTAAACGCAACCCGGTTGCGGCTGGTGATTTACAGCAGGTCATCGACAATTCTACCGCTCCGGAAGCGATGATGACGCGTATTTTCACGCAACTGCATAAGTCTGTTTGGATTAACGGCGATACGGTACATCCAAGAGCAGAAACCGTAGAGGCTACGCAAGCTTATCCGCATATTCCTGTAATGTCTACGGAAGATTTCTTTAAGGGGATGATGAACACGCGTTCTTAGATAAACCAGATAAGAGAAGCTTCCGCTAGACAAATATTAGCGCGTTTTTTTAATTTTCTCGTTCTTTGACAAACTGAAAACGACTTTGGTTTCCGAACACTGTTTTCTTATTTAAACACCAAAAACGAATTCTCCGCCTCAATGATCTGAGTCATAAAGGCTTTAAAATCGGGAAATGATTTGGCGGGGATATTCTGAATATTGGGATCATAGATCCGTACAACTCTTAGTTTTTGATCATCGATCTTTTCGAACTCCAATTTGTATGTGCTCCCCATGAATTCCAGTTCAACATTGGCGGGAATCTCGGCAAAAGTATATTTTTCAGGTAGCTCAACAAGCATACTCTCTACATATCTGTCGGTACCTTCATAAGAATTAAAATCAAAATCGTAGCGGCGTTCTCCTTCAACTTCTAAAGCATTCATTTTGGCCAATATATCAGCGAACGGAATTCTTAGAGAGCGAAAAGACCCTACTTTCATAACTTCCGAACTCACAACGAAGTCGTATGAGTAAACCGCAGTATCCTGACGCGGCATGAGCCGCTCAAATTCAAAGCGATTTATGGTTACCGAAGAATTGTAAGCGACTGCAATTCTCTGTTTCAGTTCTTCTTTCTGATCTTTTTCATCTAAATAATAGTATGAACTGCAAGCACTCGCAGCCTCTGCTCCTGTTCGAATACTCTTCACATTTTTTGTGAAGCTATGATCCTCATTTATAGTAACCATTGACTCCCGGAATACGTGGCTTTCATACCCGGGATTAAATTGCAAATGTTCAAGAGAAACATCTTCCGGGATGTCGCCATTAAAAATCTCCAGGATAGCGGCTCCTCGATGATATCGATTCAAATAACCGAAAGGTAAATCCGGCTCCGTTAATTCCAGATACCTGGGGCCATCGTTCAGCTCGACCTTAACGATGCAATGATTGAAATTCAGGGAAGGAAGTACGACACTTTTCCGACCGTTATTAACCGTATTGATCAGCACGAGGTTTACGTCCAGACCAGCTGTTCTGGCCAGAGAAGCATATAAAGTGGATACATCCTTGCAATCGCCCAGCCGAGAATGATAAATATCCGAGGCACGCTGAGGCACATAGCCACTTTGCCGAAAATCAATAGAGCTGTATTGAATATTTTTACACACAAACTCATAAATCATACGGGCTTTTTCTTCCTCGGTATACTCCTGCCCTTGAAATATTTGATCAACGAGCTGCTCAATCGTAAAATCAGGCTGCGCCTGATGACTTGTCAAATCACTATACCATTGAACAATATCTTTCCATTCATAATCCAGGCTCAGGTGCAAGCGTTTGGCAATATCATTATAGGGAGGAACAACTGCTTCTTCTTTTAACATTTCAGGCTTTAGAGCAACCCATTGGTAATGCTTAAACCCTTCAACGGGCGTCACCTCGGGTTCTAGCCGGGCATTAATCAAGCGTTCTTTGAATTCCAGCCCATCTTCTACAAAAAGATCGTATTGGATCTTGTATACAGGGCTGTAACCATTAAAACTGTAATTATCGCTTACAAATAAAGTCGATTTCCCTCCGTTTACTTGCTTATCCGTAACCGAAACGTAAATATAATCGCCTACTTCCAGATTGGTAAAAACCACTTCGTAACCATTTCGTTCGGCGTAGAGTTTGGTGCCGTCTTTCTTGATGGTTTTTGCTTCAACAATTTGGACATCCCTGAAGTAGCCCGGCGTAAAATCGAGGCGCTGCCAGGCTTCAATCGCACTTTCGTCGTTCATTCTAAGAATATAACTATAAGCAATGCCTGTAGCCTTTGACTTATAAAGAATCATGGCTCGTTGATCAATAACTATATCGTAAGATTTTTTCTTTTCAGGTTCAAATTCGGCTTCGTAAGTTGCTATAACTTCCTGTGGGTCAATCTCAGGAAGCAGGTCCATGCCTACAGTCAAACCTTTAAACTCCCGGATGCGCTCGTTATTTTCAAATGAAAACGGAAAATAGCGCAAAGCTTCTTCAGTATAGAAAAGTGCTTTTTCATCATTGCCTGTATACTTGTAAAGCATGCCCAGGTCAGCAAGTGTTTGATGATCAGAAGGGCGATTTTCAATTATGCGCTCGCAGACTTCGATGGCTTCCTTGAACTTCGTTTGCCGGGAAAGATAATTTACCAACACTCTTTCAGTACTCATATCCATCCCCACCAGCTCGATATTGCGTTTTTGAAGCCCGGTGGCTTTATCGATTTTGCCTTCCGCAATATAATTGGATGCCAGTTCATTCAGGACATTGTAGTCATAGGAGGACTCCAGGAAGGTTTCCAGGATCTTATTCGCTTTAACGGGGTTCGAAAAATACCTTTTCTCTATATCATATTTAAGTTGTATTGCATCTAAGCTTTGAGGATAATTACGGTAGAATTTATCCGTCAAGGAAAGAACATTTTCCAGATCTTCATCCAGGGCAGCTAATTGAATTTTAAATCGGATATTATTCTCCTTATTATCGTATAGCGAAAAATACTGTTCAATTAGCTCCTTTGTTTTCTCTTTGTCTCCCTGATCATAATGTTCGCTGATTTCATTTGAAAGCACATCGTGATCATTGGGGAATGCTTCTTTAAAAAGGTCGTAATATTTATTTTGATTCGTAGTATTGCCCGCTAATTCGGAGAAAAGCACCATGCGCCTCAGCACTAAATAATTCTTAGGCATTTGCTCATAAAGATCGTTAAGGATTTTTTCGGCCTTATCTAGTTCATGCGCACGCGCATAAGCCTTGTGGAGCAATAGCTCGTAGATAAATTTATCCGGATTTTCCTTAACTTTCTTTTTCAGTCCTTCTAAAGCAAAATTAGGAAGGCGCTCAGCGGTTTTCTTACTAACCTGATAGGGTTGAGCAGTTGTAGCCACCTTAAAATCCAGGGGAGCATGGTCTAAATCCGTGAATCGGAGGGTGAAGTTTGCAGATGGCTCCTGATAATCTCCTAATTGCACCAGAATGCGATTGTAGCCCTTATTCAGAGCGCATTTGAACTGAAAGTAGTCCATTTCCGTTTTCATGTATCTCGGCTGGGTATATAACAGCTCATCGTTCAACCACACCTTAAGCGAACCCGTATATCCGAACTTCAGCAATACGTCCTGTTCTCTATCTGACTCGACAAAAGTCTGAGCGTAGATTAAGGAGTTATCCGCCAGGAAGTGCTGCCTTTCAAAGAAGTATCCATCATTATTCTTCATAGGCGGCACAAACCAGGACACCACTGCTCCGTACTTGGAAGTAAAGCTAGCTTCCGGTTCAGGGTGGGCAAGCACTCCAAAATCCTTATTGTATCCTCCATTGACAACATTATCAAAAGGTCCCACTACCTGCCAGTCATCAACCGCGATAATTCGCTCAAAGTACCGTTTTTTGTCTTTATTGTCTGCTCGTCCTAAGGCATCTATGCCCAACCAGTATTGAACGGCTGCATCGAGTTTACCAAGTACACGCGGATCTTTCTGGACCTTTTTCAGCAGATCAAGCTGAAAAGGCTCTTTACGGAAGCCTTGCCCGATTACGGCATTCTCAAACCACAAGGCAAAGAGTATTGGCATAGGGTCACTCGAATTGGCATAAAATCTTTGAAAGTATTCGGAGCCGGCTTCATCTTTTCCAAGGTGATTATTAAGTAGTGTAAGCATTAACAATGCTGGTTCTTCGGTACTTTTTTCTTTAGTAGCTGCCTCAAAAAACGGAATCGCTTCAAATAGAAGCCCATTATTCAAGGCTTGCAAACCTTTTTGATAACTATTTTGTGCCTGAACAGATAAAGAGAGGAGAAAAAGTAAACTGAAAAGAGTAGTTGATAACAAATACTTTGTGTTCATTTATGGATTTTTTTTGATTGAGAAAAAATGGGACTCTAGATGATTTCATTTGGTCTAAATTAATTTGTAAAGTCCTTAAAGCAGGCCGTTAGGCCTGCTTGTTGTTCTTAAAACGTTTACCAAATGAAATCATCTAGAACGAAAAATGGCATAGCCCTCGTAAAAGATTTTTTTGTTCTTTGACAAATTGTGTGGAACTTCAAAATGATAACCCTTGAATGCCCTTGTGGCTGAAAGGATGATCATTTTGAAGTTCCATTATCCACAATTTATGTCAAAGAACTGATTTTTTATTGGCCATATCCTGAAATATGTGATAAATAGACAAAATGAAATGCATTCCATTGCCCCGTTTTCAAAAGTCAAATATAATTTTTTGGGGAATGTTTTTACTACAAAGTTTGAAGAAAAAAATCCCTTCGTTCAAAATATTCATTAACTTATGTTCCAGAGTATTAAATACAGTGTCACCTAAGCAAGAATCACAGATTACGCAGATAACGCAGATGAGGTTGGAGCTACGCTCCAACGAGATAATTAAAGCGTGTTGGCCAAAGGCCAACTAAAGTTTTCAATCACCTTGGAGCGCAGCTCCAACTTCATCTGCGCCACCTGCGTAATCTGTGATCAAAATATTATTTTACACAAGCAATCTATTTAGTATAATTTTTGCCCATAGCAAAAAAAAATATATACTTTCGTTTCGATATATTTCAAATAACTAAATTGTGCAATTCATAGAAATGAAACGAATTCTATCCTTCCTTACGCTTACTCTTATCCTGCTACTTTCCGTGCAGCTGATAAATGCTCAGAATTATACCGGAGTAATTGACAACTTCCTGAAAAGCAAGCAAGATAAAAACCAACTTGAAACAACTGATATTCAACATTATAGAATCACCGACCAATATACTACGCGCGATGGCCGGCTCACCAATATCTATATCCAACAAACTCATTATGGCATTCCCGTCACTTCCGGAAGGGCGAGTATTCACCTTTCTGCTGAGGGAAAAATCGTTCATTCAAACTTGCATTTTGAATCTCATTTGGATGAAAAGGTAAATAATGACGTCCAATCGCTTAGCGCAGAGCAGGCTGTCAGAAAAGCTGCTGCAAACATTAATGTCGTTCTCCCTACAAAACTCGAAATAACAGAACAATTCCCTACCTCAGATCAAAAAACAATATTTGACAGGGCTGACTTTGCTTTGGAGCCCGTATCTGCAAGCTTGGTCTATTTTGAAACTAAAAAAGAAGCCTTAAAGCTTTGCTGGGAAGTGATTTGGTACGAGAAAAATGCCGATCACTATTGGAATCTCAAAATTGACGCCACAACAGGAGAAGTTTTGGCTAAAAATGACATGGTGGTTCACTGCAGCTTTGGCTCACCTGCATTAGCCGAGGGAAATGATAATCTCGCTTATGGAGACCGTTCCCTTAACACCTGCCTGAAGCATGGGCATCATCATGATGGAAATGAGCAATTGTCTGTTGTTCCGAATAGCTATTTTGTATTGCCGATGCCGGTAGAAAGCCCTTCTCACGGAGACCATGAGGTGGTTGTCGACCCTGCTAATGCCTTTGCCTCTCCTTTCGGCTGGCATGATACAGATGGCGTAGACGGTGCCGAGTATACCATTACAAGAGGAAATAATGTACACGCTTATCAGGATGAAAACGATTTAGATGCTTCCTCTGGTGATGAACCGGACGGAGGAGCGGACCTGGAGTTTAATTTCTTCTATGCAGATACGGCTTCTGCATTGGAAATCCGCGACGCTGCGGTTGTTAATCTTTTTTATTGGTGTAATATCATTCACGACGTGTGGTACCACTATGGTTTTGACGAGCCATCAGGAAACTTCCAGGCGAATAACTACGGAAATGGTGGTCAGGACGGCGATCACGTGAATGCCGAAGCACAGGATGGAAGTGGCTTGAACAATGCTAACTTTGCGACGCCTCCGGATGGCGGCAACGGCCGAATGCAAATGTACCTTTGGACAAACCCTAACACGGATGGCGTTGAAGCCAAAGTAACGGTTGATAAACCCGGCGATATAGCAGGGGATTACTTCACCGTGCCAGCCAACTTCGGCCCTCAATTATCGGCTCCGCTTACAGGAGATATTGCCTTGGTTGACGATGGTTCGGTTAATCCAACCTTTGCTTGCTCGCCGCTTACCAGTGGTTCCGAGGTACAGGATAAAATTGCTTTGATTGATCGTGGAGATTGTAATTTCCCGGATAAAATCACCAATGCACAAAATGCAGGCGCCATAGGTGCTATCGTTTGTAATAATGTGTCCGGAGCTCCTTTTGCTATGGGTGGAGGCGGCGGTGGAATTACGATTCCATCTTTTATGATCAGCCAGGAAGACTGTGATTTGATAAAAACTCAACTCGATACCGGTGTACAGGTCACTTTAAGTGTAACGACCACTACCGCACCTGACTTCTTAGATGGAGATTTCGACAATGGCATCATTGCCCATGAATATGCCCACGGCGTATCTAACCGACTGACAGGCGGCCCAAGCGCTGCCGATTGCCTCTTCAATCAGGAACAAATGGGCGAAGGCTGGAGCGACTACTGGAGCCTGGTCATGACAATGGAAGAAGGCGATACAGGAGGAGATGTACGCGGTATTGGCACCTTCGCTCTCGGAGAACCTACTAACGGCGAAGGTATTCGCCCTGCTCCTTATTCAACAGATTTACTAGTGAATGATTACACTTATGCCAACGCAGGGGATGGTAATATTTCGGTTCCTCACGGAGTTGGGTTCATCTGGTGTACCATGCTCTGGGATATGACCTGGGCCTTAATTGATGAGTATGGGTTCGATCCAGACTTTTACACCGGCACGGGAGGTAATAATATTGCCATGAAGCTTGTGTTAGAAGGTATGCGCGTTCAGACATGTAATCCTGGCTTTGCTGATGGTCGTGATGCCATCCTAAAGGCAGATTCTATGTTTTTTGATGCTGCTAATCAGTGCTTGATCTGGGAAGCTTTTGCACGCAGAGGGCTAGGCTTTAGTGCTGATCAGGGAAGTTCAGATGATCGCTCAGACGGAGTAGCCGCTTTCGATGTGGCACCGTTTTGCACCCCTGTTACAGAAGCTCCTACAGCTAATTTTGGGGTAGGTGGTGATGCCGTAAGTTGCAGTGGTTTCTTCCAATTTACGGACAATTCAGATCAAGGCCATTTCTGGTCATGGGATTTTGGAGATGGTGGCACTTCCTCTAAGATCAACCCATCGCACCTTTATACCGAAGAGGGAGATTATACGGTGACTTTAATAGTTTACAATCCTCTGGGGCAAGATACAACAACCATCGATGTGAGTGTTGACTTCCTTGATGCGCCATCAGCTGATGATGCGATCATTTGTGGAGGCAATTCAGCAAGCTTAGAGGCCAGCGGAGGCACAGGATATATCTGGTATGAAAACGGCGAAGTCGCAGGTGTGGGCAGCCCTTTCATTACTCCTGTACTTAACAGCAATACAACTTACGATGTAGCTACAACGGAGATCGACGGTGTGCCAGCCTTCGTAGGCCCGTCAGATAATAATTTTGGTTCAGGTGGTTATCATAACACAGGCTTCACGGGTACGGTAATATTTGAGGCACACGAGCCCGTCATCATCCATTCTATTTGGGTAGATGCAGGTAGTGCAGGCCCACGAACAATCAGTTTATTTGATGAAAATCAGAACATATTAAAATCGGTCGAGATTGATGTTCCTGCCGGCCCGAGTACGGCGATCCTCAACATCGAGGTAGAGCAAGCTGGTACCTATCAACTTGGCGGCACAACCATAAATTTGTACCGAAATGATAACGGAGCCAACTATCCTTATGAAATTGACAACTTAATTACGCTGACGGGCTCGCCTGCCGGACCAGATTACTACTACTATTGTTACAACTGGGAAGTCATTCCTTATGGGTGTAAGAGCCCAACGGTATCCGTTGATGTAGAGGTACTTCCGGCACCAACAGCAGACTTCAGCTATACCGATGCCGGCGAAGGCATGCTTTCATTCACAGATCAATCTACCGGAGCTATTTCATGGAGCTGGGATTTTGGCGATAATGAAACATCAACCGAACAAAATCCTTCTCATACTTACAATCAAAATGGCACTTATATTATAAGCCTTACCGTTAGCAACGGAGATTGTGAAACAACTTACGAAGAGGAAATTGATGTAGTGGTGGTTTCTACTAATAATATTTCAGGATTTGAGCAATTAGAGCTTCGCCCAAATATTGGCTCAGGTGCCTTCGATCTGATCATGGAAACTACTCGACCTCAGGCTGTAGAAGTTGTTATTTTTAACACCCTTGGCCAGCAGATTCAATCCAGAACAATCGGAGCAGCCCGATCGATACAAGAACGCTTTGACATACGCTCCTTCGAAACAGGGACTTATTTTGTGAAAGTTAAAGTGGGAGAATCGGCTGTGGTTAAGCGATATGTGCTGATTCGGTAAAAGAAAACATGAGTCATCCCGAAAATTCGGGATGACTCACGCTTTGCAAAATACTTATAAGTACCTATTAATCGGTTATTTATCTACTTTTTTCTTGATAAAAAAGTAGCAAAAAATCAAGGCTGTATTC
>CAZHZT010000051.1:0-37319 GCA_964537285.1 uncultured Saprospiraceae bacterium
AGGGAGGCCGAAAGGGCTATTTTGCTTCGCAAAATAGCCCTTTCGGCCTCCCTCTTAAAAGAATTTCGCGCAGTAGGCGCGTTTATTTTTCCAAGCGAGAATCGCTGATAAAACTATTCAGATTGATTCTATATTTAGAAAAGTTGAGGAGGGTTTGTAATAAATTTGTAAATTTGCCAAAAGTAAAATACTAGTCAAAAAAGCATTCCCATGAAAAAGAAGAACATCTTACTGTTCGTCTTTGCCGGTTTTATCCTGTTCGTAGGGTTTCAACTGGCCAGAGACATTAATCTGCACCTTTTACAGTCGCCTGGTTATGAAGTTCCCGATTATGTAGAACCTGATTATGGCTTGGGGGATAGTCACATCGACAATTTACAAGCATACCCGGAGGTAAAAAAAGGAGAACGGACGCCTTTCGATCTATGGAAATATGGAGGAAAAGGGAAGTCTTCCTTTATGGATCCCAATTTGCCGATGAGCTGGGATGAATGGTTGGCTTTCCACAAAAAGCAAAAGCCGGAGCTGATGGAAGCAGTGAGAGCCTATATGGATAGCCGCTATAATTTTTCTGGCGAAGCGATTGAAGGCGAACTCATGTCCGGTGGCCGCAAAAAGATTATGAAAGGCCCGGTAGCACGATTGCCAGAAGCGTTTACTTCCTATGAAGAACTGGCAAAACTATCTCCGGATGAGATTAAAGAACGCGATCTTTTTCCGTATAAGCCTTTGGCGCACCCTTTGCAGTCCACTGCGCATATGCTTTTCCCGGAGAATTGGTTGGCAGCGCACCCTGAACATCGTCGTATAGATGTGGATCACGATTTTCCGAATGAGTATCTTCCGGAATTTCCGCCACCTATGTTCTTGACGACGCATAAGGAATTGGGTGATGTAACAAAAGGAAGAGAGGTTACGATCGGAAATTATTACGAGATCTTTAATGGATTGCTTACTCCAGAACAGATGGAGGGCCTGAAAGAATTGCTGCGCCCAACGCCTACTACTTGGTTCAACCAAACGACGCATCGTTTTACCGAGGAGCCAAGCGCCGGGGTTTCTTGTTTCTCATGCCATGTGAATGGCCATACCAACGGAGCAGTCGAATTGGCACCGGACAGCCGCCCTCATTTGGCTCGTTTGAGAGTAGAAACCCCTTCCATGCGAGGAAACTATAACTTAATGCAATTGGCTTCGAAGCGTTCTATCCGTAGCATGGACCACTTTGCTGAAATCGAAGAGTATTTCGACGGCGACCCGGGAATGATGCAACACATCGGCCCTCGTTCGCACCAGAAGCAAGTAGCGAATAGAATGGGTGATTTTAATGCTATGCTGGATTTTCCTCCGGCACCCAAATTGAATGCTTTGAATAAGCTTATCCCTGAAAAAGCTACTGAACAGGAATTGCTGGGAGAAGCCATATTTTTTGGAAAAGGCCAATGTTCTACTTGCCATTACGGCCCTGCTTTTGTAGATGATTACATGCATGATCTTAAAGTGGAGCGTTTTTATAAGGGAAGACCTGAAGGTCCGATCAAGACATTTCCTCTACGTGGTATAAAGGATTCACCACCCTATCTGCACGACGGGCGTTGTCCGACTTTGCATGATGCGGTGGAGTTTTTCAATTTAGTCCTGGAATTAAAACTTAAAGAAGAAGAGAAAGAGGCTTTAGTAGCCTATATGCTTTGTCTGTAAAAAACTAATTTAACAGGCCAGGATTGCAAGCCCCTTCGAGGCTTGCAATCCTGGCCTGTTAAATTAATTTTTCTCCCCTTCGTCCTCTTTTACTTCCTCAGGGACATCATCCTTTTCAATGATATTTCCTTCAGCATCCAGGTAAACCACTAATTTAGCAGCACCTTTGTGCAAGCGAGCTCGATAAACGAGATCATCCTTTTTGAAAGAATAGATCTTTTCAGCACTTTTTAGTGTAAAGTCTGGATATTTATTCGCTACTCCATCTTTTACAACCTCTGGGATGCCGTTAATGCCGCGGTAGTAAGTTGTTGCGGAGATTCCCACTCCTTCAATTGTGTAGCGAGCTCTTACTGAGCTGCTTCTTTCTCTAAAGATAGCGACGTACTGGCTTTTGCTTTTGTTTTTTCCTGTACCGGTGTGTAATTCCCAGCTTACTGTTTTGTCAGGGAATGCCTCATTGTGTGTGTCTAATACGGATTGTGGAACATTGGCAGGATCTACTTTATCTACGCTGTAATTCCATTGAGCAAATGCCGTACCGGCAGAGAAGGCGAATAATGCGATCAAAAAGAGATTTTTCATTTATCGAAAATTTAAATGGTTAACTCAAGTTGCGATGAACGAGGGTGAATAAGGAGGAATTTGTGAAAACCGAAGCCGGCAGGCGACGTTTTTAAACAAATTACCGACGATTTAGCCTCATTTTAATGAATCGCAACTTGAACTGGTTAATGAGTTAATTAATGTTTACGCTTCTTTGACTGTAAAAACTGAAAAAGATTAATGAACTAATTGTGAAAAAAGTGTTAAAGTAAAAAAGGGTGGAGGATTAAAGCCTACTATTAAGTCAGCGATTCTTGCTCTGAAAAGCTTCATTTTATGCAAATACTTGTTACAGGAGCGACTGGTTTTACCGGTAGCTGGATCTTAAAGACGTTAAAGGAAAAATATCCTGAAGCGGAGGTAGTGGGTACCGGCCGGAATATTGAACGTACGCGAATGCTAAGAAAAGAAGGCCATACAATTGTTAACGGTGATCTGTCGGATGAATATTTTGTGCAAAACGAATTACAGGGATTTACGGCTGTGGTTCATTGTGCCGCCAAGTCATCTGACTGGGGGAGCTCAAAAGCGTTTTTCAGAAGTAATGTGTTGGCTACCCGGCATTTACTTCATCATATTTCTACAGTAGAAAAGTTTGTGCATATTTCTTCGAGTGCTGTTTATGCTGCGGGCAGGCATCGGTTGAATATAAAGGAGAGTGATCCTTTGCCATCTCGTTTTATTAACCAATATGCGAAAACGAAGCATATGGCAGATCAGCTCGTGTTGAATTACAGGGATCGACCTGTTCAGCGCATCATTCTGAGGCCCCGGGCAATCATTGGCCCGGGCGATACGATTTCATTCCCGCGGATTATTAAGGCTCATGAGCAAGGAAAGCTTAAGATCGTTGGCGATGGCAAAAACTTAACGACCTTCACTTCTGTGCAAAATATGGCCCACGCGGTTTATCTGGCTCTAGAGGCCGATTTATCTATTTCCGGGGAGGTGTTTAATATTTGTGATGGAGAGTCTACTCCAATGTGGCCTTTGCTCGCGCGCGCATTGAAGAAACTGGGGCATACTGAACCGCTTAAAAAGGTGCCTTATCGGTTGGTCTATTTTTTAGCGGCAATGAATGAGTTGGGCGCTGTCATTTCAGGTAAGCCACCCGTGATGACACGTTACGGGGTGGATACAGTGCATTTTTCTACGACGCTTGATATCGCAAAGGCCAAAGAAATGTTAGGGTATGAACCTATCGTTAGCACTGAAGAGACGATCAATGCGGTTCTTCAAGAGTATTTGACGGTTACTAAATAAAAAATATTAATTTTACATCTTTGTATGCAGTTAGAAAACAGGAACCAAATAGATGTGAAATTTGATGTATAAGACAGAAGAGTACGGCCTTTTTCTTGGTTTTATGACCATGCCATTTGGAAAGGAGGAAGAGTTTATAAAATACGAAGTGGACAACCTCTTTAAGCAGTACAAAGAGGAAATTGAGAAATTTGCAGATGAGGATGATCCAAATCTTTCGTCTTTTAAGTCCTACTTTTATTTTCCAAAAGCCTATTGCCTCTTCGGCAAATTTGATCTTGCATTGTTCTCTCTTATTGATAATTTTGATTTGGGAACAAAAGAGTTTCACCCTTTTAGTCCACTGATTCAACCTAAATTACAGGAAGCGAAAGAAAAAGAAGAAGTAGAAAGCTATGAGCCTGTAAATTATACATATCATACTATTTCAGGCTTGGCTCCTGATTTGAAATTCATAAGTAAAGATGAGGATTCTTTACTGGAAAAAGCGCAAAAGACTTTCTTACAAGAAAAAGGAAAAGGTTTGCCGCTCATAGGGATCACTTCGCTTAAATTTAATAATGGGTTTATGATTGGCAATAGTGGGGCTTTCCCTGAATTGTTGCTAAGAAAAATTCGCGAAGTCATATTAGAACCAACAGAATTAGAAGGAAAACTTGAGTACCTGATCATTCATACTTTTTCCTGGCACGAAATTACAATTGTATTCTTTTCGGATAGCTATTCAAGAATCACGGATCGGATATTTACTTTGCGCGAACTAACCTTTTCAGACCTTTATGATGGGCGCAAGGCAAGGTCTAAAGTTATCGATAAGATGTTGAATAAGAGTCTTATGGGGCAATTTCTGAAATTTACTAATAATGAGAAAGGTCGCCAAAAGATAAAGACGTCTCATCTGTTTGTTCATTCTCATACTACTTTTGGTTATGACATAGACTATCTGACAGAAGAAATGCTTGTTCCGCCTGCTTTGAATGAAGGGCTGAGTATTTATTTGCGATGGAGGGTAAAGCCTGGGCATCTCAAATCATTTATAAAAGCAATGGAGGAGGTTCTTCAAAAATGTTCCATACCATCCGATCAGTTGGGCGGGCAGATGACGGCGGGACACATTGATTATGCGCAGATGATTCATACGAACGCACTGGATAATTACTTGAAAATTGTAAAAGAAACGATTGATTCTGAAGCAATCAAGCACGTTCGTAAAATTGATTCGGTGCCTGTGATCGATGGGAAGTTTCCTGAAGATTATGAAGGCTATTTCAAGATTGATGAGCATTATTTTTTTCATGATGAGATTCAACAATTCCGTTTTACCTTAAATCAAATTGATTCGATTAAGAAATGCTTGTTGCAGTTACGCGTATCTGAAATTGTTAGTCTTAAAATCATCAACATGTATTCCATCTACAATGATGGCATTCATGATCCTATTCTTTATGGTTATTTTATTGAGCTTAAGCCATTTTTAAAAGCAGTAATTCTCATTATTGAAGGGTTTCTTCAGGATAAGACAGCGGTTATAGACGTCTCTGAGGTGTTGGATCAAATCGTTAATCGCTTTGAAGCGGCCTACAAGAACAGGTTCAGCCAAAGTTACATAATGAATGAAATCACTGATTTCAATATCGAATTTAACGGAGGAATACAGCAACTTACTTCCTTGTATGATAGTGCTTATAAGAGCCTGACGCGTTTGTTGGGAGAACGGAATCATCCACTTTCTTTCGTTTATGTAGCGGGGTTTACGAATATAAAATCAGATATATCTAGCCTTCAATTAAATTATTTCCATTTATATCAGCCTGAGTTCTTTGCAGCAGCGGCGACACATGAAGCGGCTAATTTTTTCTTTGATAGAGACGGGTATCCTCCACAAACTTGGGACCTAGATGCGCTAGAAGAATTACAAGCTTACCTAGATGATTTACTTGAGGAGCCAGATGATGAAACGTTTGAAAAGCCGGACGTGGAACCCTTAAAGTTTATTTTTCAGGATTTGGTAGCCTTTTGTTTGACTTATGCCGAAGATTTTGCCTTGTTTTTCTATTGGCATTGGGCAAGTTTTATTCAAACGAGTATTGTGTATAATCAAGATGGCTCATTGAATCAGAAGGCTTTTAATCATTTCCTTTCGCGAATGATGCTGGTTGCTTTAATGAATGATGAGATGGATTTTTTCAAGGATAAGGCGATGCCGTACAGAAAAAGTTATGATGCTTCATTATCGAAGGCTTGGGAGGAAGCGATATTAATTGCTGAATCACTGGCAGAACAGCTCTTAATTCATCATGGAGACTTTTTATGGAGAATTTTCCGCTTGACCCAATTTTTTGCGGTTTTTGAACTTGTTGAAAATTTTTCAGAAAATGAGTCAGCCTTGAAAAATATTAGAAAAGAGATCTTAAAAGATTCTAGTAAAGAGTGCTTAGAAACGGTAGAACGTTATTTTGATTTTTCACCACAGGACAATATATCGGGAGCTAATAATTACAGATTTATACGATTTGCTCGTAAAAACCTATTGAAAGCATATGCTAAAGGGATTACCAAGAGTTTTAAGAAGGGGCGGATCCATAATTTGGAAAAGATTGCGAGTAGACCATTACATAAGTATA
Source organism: uncultured Saprospiraceae bacterium (assembly GCA_964537285.1). Taxonomy (GTDB): domain Bacteria; phylum Bacteroidota; class Bacteroidia; order Chitinophagales; family Saprospiraceae; genus CAZHZT01. The sequence goes on from CAZHZT010000051.1 coordinate 6,195, forward strand.
CTCAACAATCTTTTTTTTATCACAGCCTTTTTTATGCTTATCTGAGTATAATCAAAGAATTAAGCGGCGATGAACCCATCCTTCTGGTAAGAGATTCCGAAGGAAAGATCAATGTGTCCAGAGTGAAAGAAAATCCTTTCGTGAGTTTCAGGTTTGACCCTTATGGAGGAACTTTTGCTTCCGACTTAAGTGTACGGCAGCAATATTTTAAGTACCGGGTACTTTTCCTTAAAACAATGTGGCTTCTTTCTATAAAAAATAAAGTAAATTTATTCGGGCTGAATAGAGATTGAGATGGGAGTTAAAAAAGTTATCTTTTGGATTTTTTGCTGCTTGACGATACGCTAAACAGTCCTTTCTTCTTCCATGATTTCAGTAATTTTGGAGGATTGTACGCTTTATCCAAATGATCTTTCAACATTTCCGCTCCTTCTTTTAAATCTTTTTCGGTTAATTTCATCTTGCTGGTTTTTTCAGTATTAGAATGTCGACTATTTTCCATCAGGCTATAATTTTTAGTTCATTTAAAAAGTTAGTTCTTTGAGATAAATTGTGTAAAATGGAACTTCAAAATGATAACCCTTTCAGCCACAAGGGCATTCAAGGCTTATCATTTTGAAGTTCCACACAATTTGTCAAAGAACGAAAAAGTTCACTTATAGAAATAAGGAACTATTAATTATTCGTTAAGATTTCGTTAATGAGCTAAATTAAAGCCTCTAAGGTATAAAAATTCTCTTTTTGAAGCAATTGCTTTAATATAAAATATAAAAAAAGTGCAGAAAATCAAACAGTTAACTTTTTTCCTCCCAATCTCTTGAAAGTTAACAACTTGTTTTATCGCTGAATCGTTCAATTTTTTGAGAAAAAGTTTTACTCCACCTCCTTTCTCAATTCTTCAATTATATCCATTGGCGAGTTAACAATTGATTGACGCGTCAAATAAGCGGGAATACTACCCCCGGGATCGAAAAGCGACGTCATAACGACTTTTGTCTTTCCAGAGTCGATAGGAGTTAACATCCACTGGCCTTTTACCAATGGCATGCGAACGTAGCCTTCTTTTGGAGGAAGAACGCCTTTTTTATTGGTAATACGCACTTTCGCTTTGCCCCCGGGAAGTTTTTCATAGCTATATTTCACCACTTCATCACGGTCACTCACAGGCCAGGGAGCCGGGTGTGTAAGATAAACGATGAGACTTTCTGGCAGATTGTCTTCCGGTATTTTGCTGCTTTATGTTTTGGGATACCATTCGTAGAAGCGATTCCCCTGTTTTAGTAATGTAAAAATTTCATCTACGGAAGCATTGATGATGGCTTCGACTTTCGATTCTTTGAGAGAGGAACCTTCTACTGATCGGGTATAAACGTCAATTCCATTCCTGGATTTTTGAAGTTCCCATTGGGAATGTAATGGGAACCATAGGGTAAAAAGAATGAATAATATTGAAAAGCATTTGTAATATGCCATGCGAGGAGTTTTTTATTGTAGAGCAGCCCTTTTCTTTTATCGGCTCATTCAATTTAGTGCTCATAGTTTCAATTTTTCTTTAGTTAACTTAGTCCTTCCTTTTGGAGCACCTCTAATACAAAAGCTTCACTTTTTTCAACAACCTCCGCTATTTCTCCGACTGGAAAGCCCCTTTTGTATAGATTTTTAATGACTCTGATAGCCTTTTTTTCTTCTCCTTCTTGCTCTCCTTTTCGCCAACCTTCTTGCTCTCCTTTTCGCCAGCCTTCTTGTTCTCCTTTTAGCCAACCTTCTTGTTCTCCTTTTCGCCAACCACTCCGAACAATCTGCTCATAAGTACTCAATACTTTTTCTTTTATCGGCTCATTCAATTTAGTGCTCATAGTTTCAATTTTTCTTTAGTTAACTTAGTCCTTCCTTTTGGAGCACCTCTAATACAAAAGCTTCACTTTTTTCAACAACCTCCGCTATTTCTCCGACTGGAAAGCCCCTTTTGTATAGATTTTTAATGACTCTGATAGCCTTTTTTTCTTCTCCTTCTTGCTCTCCTTTTCGCCAACCTTCTTGCTCTCCTTTTAGCCAACCACTCCGAACAATCTGCTCATAAGTACTCAATACTTTTTCTTTTATCGGCTCATTCAATTTAGTGCTCATAATTTCAATTTTTTCTTTAGTGACGGAAATATTGTTCGTAAGATAAACAAAAATTCGTTTAATCAGGTTCCCGGAAAGGCTTGTTGGAGATGAAGTTACGAAAAATAACTCAAAGTGCGCCTCAATAAAAGGAGGGTCAAACACATGTTTAAGGGCCAGCAGGACATTGATCAATTCCTGCGCCTTTAACGCCTGAATGGCTTCGTCACTCCAGTCTTTGGTGGAGACAAAATGTATATCGAATAACGGATTGAACTTTTTGAGAAAATCATCCATAATGGGAAAGTAATCTTCCATTGGTTTTAGCTCCCAGTTTTCTTTGCCGTGATAGAGTAGCATAGGGAAGACGGGAGTAAGCGGTTTTTTATTTTGGATTTGATCCTGCCAGATTTCCAGAGCATAGGCCAATAGCTGGATATGGGGGTAGTCTGGAGGTTTGCTTTTATGTTCAAAAATGAGTGAGATGTAAATATGCTGCCCCTTGTATTTGCAGCGATACAATACATCGGTATAAAATTTCCGGAAGGATTCGGAGATAAAGTCATTGGGTACCAGCTCTAAAGTGGATAGGTCTAGGTTCTTTACAATTTCCGGAGGTAGAAAATTAGTGATGTAATCCCGGGCGATGTTAACATCTTTGAAGTTCTTCTTGAAGAATTTGTCATGTCTTTGGTGTATTTCATTTGGCATATTTTTTTAGTTCAAAAATAATGATTTTTTTGTTTAAAACAAATTATTTTAAAATATTTTTTTTATAGTATTGGTTCTGAGATGACCTCGGAACCAACGGGCAATTCGGCCTTCAGTGCCGTAGCAGTCGATTATTTCCCAGCTGAAAACAAATTATTCTCGGGTTGGGATCAAGCAGTATTTGCACAGCCACAATATGATAAGTGGTGGGAGTTTTGGGAACGCGAAGGATGGATTAGTTTGGGGAGAACTCAAAATTTCGATTGGATGCATATTCAGGCGGCTAGACTGATTCCGTGATGCATGAAGAAAAACAACATGAGTCATCCCGAATTTTTGGAATGACTCATGTTTTTTGAATCTTTATTGCTCAACAATATCTCTCACAAAATCAATCCATTTGTATTCCGGAACGGTTTTGTCGATATAATAATCTGGCTGAATGCCTTTGTCATCAATGGCCATATCTGGGATGCGGTAACTACGGGACAGGCTGTAAGCCAATTCGAGGTCTTTACAAGGGGTTTTTACAAAATACATATTTGAAATATCGAGCACTCCGGCGGTGGTTGTTCCAAACAATTTAACTTTTTTGCTTTGCTTGGCCGCGAGGAGGAACTGCTCGGTTGTACTGCCATTGCCCTCGTGAATGATGATGGCTACATTTTTCGGATAAGGGTAAATGGTATCCATTTCTTCGGTGAATACCTTCTTGTCGTTGAAATTTACAAATTCACCCAGGTTGTCATTAAGTTTTTTTAGCATATTTTTTACTTCCTCTTTTTCTTCTTCAGAAGAGGACCTCTCCTCAATGAATTCTTCCATTCTTTTGTTATTAAGAGGAGTGGAGAGTAATTCCATTCCGACCACCCTGATGGGGTTAGTGTAGAGATATGGAATGATCTCTGAATAGCTGATGTCACTTCCGCCACCGTTATTTCTCAGGTCAATGATGAGGTTTTCAGTACTAAGTATTTTTTCATGATTTTCTTCAATCACTTTGTCGATCTTTTCTTTTTCGGAATAACTAAAACTGGGGATGCGAAGGAGCAAACTTTGGTCAGATATTTCTTTGATAAAAGGATTTCGGGCTTCGATAACCTGGTAATAGCGCTCTGCATATTCAGGGGTCTCCAGGGCTGGAAGATATCTTTTAAGCGTAACAAAACCCATTTTCAGGAAATTATTGCCAATGATGGTTGCTTTTTCAAATTCACGAGGAGAGTGATCACGCATGTAGTAAGTCGCTTTGTAGGCATCTTCTCCGGGGATAGCTTTTAGCTTCAGCTTTACTTGCCCGGGAGTCCAATATACACCATCTGCTTCAATTACGAAGCCGATATAGTCTTCATTTTCCTTTACAATACCAATAATATAAGGTTCAGACACCCAAACTCCTTCGAAGCCAGGTTCTTTGAGGCCTATGAAGTATTTTTCCAGTTCTTCCCGGTTAAAGTCGTGTTTTTCCCAATCCTTGTACTGGGCGCGGATCGCATCTGGATCCGGTTTTTCACCAGCATCATTATTGTCTTCCGGATTGGATACGCCTATTCCGATATGGCCAGAGCGGAAGAAACTCAACCATTCACGAATGAGGTTCGCACAGCCTTCTTTGTCTTCATCTTTTATGGAAGCAAGTTGGGCTTTGACGATTTTAGTATGCTGGGCGTAAGCATCTTCGCCCTTTTTTTCAAGAGCGTAAGAAAAGCCTGCATCATTTTCTTCGAATGTTTTTTTGACCCACTCAAAGTTTGCTTCGCAGGAGCAATCCTGAGCTAAGGAAGTATTTACTAAAGAAAACGAAAAGATAATCGAAATGAGCAAAAAAGAGATGGTGTTTTTCATCGAGATAAAGATTGAGTGATTGTATAAGTTAGTGATCGTATTTTTTCAATAGTGGTACAAATTTGTAGATTAAATGGGAGGTACATTTTACTACATTACCCAAATTCCCATCATACAAATTACTATTAGGATTGCTCAATGCCAAATTTTTTTGACGAAAATCAGTTGTGTCGCTTCAGTTAGCCTTGATCCCTTGGTGTTATGAACTAATTCTACTAATTTAGAATTTTAATTAAAAACACACAATTATGGCAACTTTCGCAGAAATTCAAACAGAGAAAGGCAATATGAAAGTGGAGTTTTACGACAATGATGCACCTAATACGGTAGCTAATTTTGTAAAACTCTCAAAAGAAGGTTTTTATGATGGAGTGACGTTTCATCGTGTGATCCCCAATTTCGTAATTCAGGGCGGTGATCCAACGGGTACCGGTGCCGGTGGGCCAGGTTACAAAATTGATTGTGAATTGGACGGTGATAATCAGTATCATGACAGAGGGGTACTTTCTATGGCACATGCCGGCAGAAATACGGGTGGGTCGCAATTTTTTATTTGCCACAGCAGAGAGAATACCGCACATTTGGATCGAAACCACACCTGCTTTGGGAAAGTAATCGAAGGACTTGAAGTGATTGATCAGATTCAACAGGGGGATAAGATTGTGAAAGTAGTGGTGGAGGAGTAATGTAAAAACATGAGTCCTCCCGAATTTTCGGGAGGACTCATGTTTTTACATTTTTTATCTTTTCCCTTAGACGAAAAGCTTTTGATATTTTGTAAGCGGTGATATTTCTAATAGCCTTCCTAAATCTGTGCCTTCATCGGCCGAACCATCAAGACCCATTCAAATAATAAATAATACATCAAAGAAAAAATCCAAAATCCAGGTTGAAAGGCTACTAAAACGGCTAAATGCCAGAGTACAAAAGAGCGCACACTCATCGCTATAGGTAAAGCAGTCGTAAGTATCGCAAGCATCCTGAATTCCCCTCTGAATTTTTGACAAGAAATCAGGACTTAAATCCGGAGGCATTTGTTGTGAAAGGACTATTCCTAAAGGTTGCGCCCCAACAGCCGCAATGTCGCTCAGGTTGGCTGTCACTACCATCCAGCCTATCAAATAAGGATCATCATAAAGGCCGCTCTCGATTTCTTCAACAATGCTGTCGATGCTAATGGCGAGGATGCCTGAGGGCGTTCTGATAAGTTCCGCATCTCCTTCCATGAATTGGTTCAATTGATGGGGAGATCGTTTGAAGTTATGAGTGATTTTTTCAAGTCCTATATTTTCGAGCAGTTGTTTCATGGTGTTTTAATTTGAATCCTTTACAAGCGATGTTTTTAGAATTCTTCAATGCTATTGCTGTTACAACTCCAATTTGTACTTAAATGGAGAGAGTTTTTAGCAGGATAGTTACTAATATCAGAGAATTGGTTAATTTTAGGAAGGTGGGATTGGTATACAGGTTACAGAGTATTTAATTGGCAGCAATGTGTTTTTCTGGAATGGCGTGAAACGGGACTTTGCGAACGAAATGACGAAGGTGGGACCTCAATGTCGTGAGCTTAAAGTTTTTCTTTGCCTGGCGCTTCAGCGCCAGGTGTGGTATTAAGGTTTATCGGGGCTTCAGCCATTAACATTAAAAAGGCTAAAGCCCAATCTCACAGTTACCTTCCCGGCACTAAAGTGCCGGGCTATAAAGATATAAAGTGCTTAGATTGACGACATTGAGGGAGGTCCTTCACCGAATCTTTCTATGGGATTTTCACCTGCCGAACTAACGATAACACTTTGGTCTGCACGCTTTGAGATGTCTTTATGAACTTTAAAAGGGTCTTTTACCGATTCGAAAAATTGCTCTGGAAAGGAGAAAAAGTCAAAAATCAGGTTAATTTTGAATTTAATTAACAACCAAACGCATCATGACGCGAAAAAATAAAGCTTTCCGCCTGGAGCATGATTTGCTCGGTGATCTTCAAGTACCGCAATCGGTTTATTATGGGGTTCAAACGCAACGAGCCCTAGAGAACTTTGATATCAGTGGGGTTAATTTGCAATTATACCCGCAGATTATTATTGCTTTCGCAGAAGTGAAAATGGCTGCTGCCCTGGCTAATCACGAGTTGGGCTTGCTGCCAGATGATATGAAAAACGCCATTGTACACGCCTGCAATGATGTCAAGGATGGCCTTTTGAATGAGCATTTTGTTGTAGATGTTGTACAGGGCGGAGCAGGTACCTCTACGAATATGAATGCAAATGAAGTGATTGCCAATAGGGCGCTGGAAGTTTTGGGGCACGAAAGAGGGGCGTACGAATACTGCCATCCGAATAATCACGTCAATATGTCACAATCGACGAACGATGCTTACCCGACAGCATTGAAGATCGCCCTAATCCGTATGAAAGAGCAGTTGAGTGAGGAATTGGAGTGGTTGATTGAAAGCTTACATAAAAAAGCCAAAGAATTCTTTCCTATTATAAAAATAGGACGCACACAGCTACAGGATGCGGTTCCCATCAGTTTAGGGCAGAGCTTTGAGGCATATGCGGTTACTTTAGAAGAAGAAATCCAACGATTGACCAACAATACCGATTTGTTTTTGGAGGTAAATATGGGCGGGACGGCTATCGGAACAGGTATTAATACTTCACCAAGGTACACGGAATTGGTAATTAAGCATCTTAGAGAAGTTACTAATCTGGAGATTGTAAAAGCTACGAATCTAATAGAAGCGACTCAAGATACAGGAGCCTTTATTATGTTTTCATCAGCGGTGAAGCGATTGGCGATTAAGTTATCTAAAATGTGTAATGACCTCCGCTTGATGTCCTCTGGGCCAAGGGCTGGTTTTGGGGAGATTAATTTACCGGCGGTTCAGCCGGGATCTTCTATTATGCCGGGTAAAGTAAATCCGGTTATTCCTGAGGTGGTCAACCAGATTGCGTTTAAGGTAATGGGGAATGATCTATGTGTAAATATGGCTGTTGAGGCAGGTCAAATGGAACTTAATGCTTTTGAGCCGATTATTGCGGCCGCCTTATTTGAGTCGATGAATTTGCTGATGAACGGCATGTCTACTCTTCGAATTAGGTGTATTGAAGGGATTACCGCAAATGAAGAACGTTGCCGCGAAAATGTAATCAATAGTATTAGCATCGTTACATTACTACAGCCGGCTTTGGGGTACGAGACTTGCTCCGCCCTTTCAAAAGAAGCACTTGCTGATAATAGAAGTATTTATGATTTAGTGCTAGAGAAAGGATTAATGGAAAAAGAAGCGCTGGAAAGGTTATTGTCGCCGGAAAATATGATCGGGCCGCAATTGTAAATATAATTTGGAAATTCAAGGCCATAAAAGCAGTTGCCTTTCATTTTGTCGCTGTTCTTGATAAGGGGTTTTCCTTGGAGAGAGGCAGGCTACTGCCTGCCTCTCTCCAAAAATAGTTCTTTCCCAAGAACAGCGACAAAATGAAAGGCACCCATCAAAGTAGTTTCGGAACAAGTCTAATATCTTAGCCAAGAGCATCCATTGGGGGGGGAGGGATTGCTCTCGGCTTAGGATGAAATGCGGCTTTAAGGTTATACAGGGTATCAATTGTTTTCTGGTACAAAGATACGGACAGCGGTATCGTGAGATGTATGTTTTTTATTGGGTAAGCTGTGTGGGCTTTAAAGAATTCCTAAGGTGAAGTTAGGAATTCCTAAGTGGCTGCTGTAGTGCATTTTTCTAAACATGAGTCATTCCGAATTTTCGGAATGACTCATGCTTAGAATACTATTTTTTATAGTTCTTTGACATAAATTGTGAAAAAATGGAACTTCAAAATGATAAGCCTTTCAGCCACAGGAGGATTTAAGGCTTATCATTTTGAAGTTCCACACAATTTGTCAAAGAACGTTTTTTATTTATTCATCTGCAGGAACAAGGGGAATAGGCTCAATCTCTAATTCACTGAATGAATCGAGGATATGGTTTTTCATAGCGATATAAACGGCATGAGGAGAGTTTTTGGCTCTTAGCTGCTCTCTAAGCTTTCCGCTTCGGGCTTCTACTCTGCTGATTGCTTTTTCTTCATCCCCTTTATTTCTTCTGTCATAATCAAAAATAATTCTGGCGATATCTCTGGTTTTTTTGCCCATGGCTATAAGGCCGAGTATGTTGATTTCTAATTGTTTAAGCTGAACTTTTTGAAGGGGAGGAACGATCTCACCTTTGGGTTTTAATACGACAAAAGCTCCCGAATAGATGCCTTTAATGGATTCAATGAATTGGCTTTTATTGATAGCTCTTTTAGATAAATAGCCATCAGCCCCTCTTTGCAGGCAATTATTCAATTCAGGGTCACCATCCATAGCCGTCAGCATAAGTACCTTGATGAAGGGATAGTCCTCTTTTACTTTAGTAAGTGCTGCGATGCCGTCCATTTCAGGCATCATAATATCCATGAGGATGACATCAGGCAAAACGGCCCTGGCCATTTGGGAAAGTTTGTTTAACAACTCTTTTCCGTTGTAAGCTCTTCCGGCAAACTCCAATTGCTCATCTTTGACGAGTACTTCCTTGACGAGGTCGGAGAAAAAATCTTCATTTTCTGTGATGAATACTTTAATACTTCTTGACATTGGTTAAGTGATTGTATAACGGGTGTTTGGGATATTTTTAACAGGTATAACGACTTCAATAACGGTCCCTTTGTTCGTTGCTGACTGAATGCTCAGGGTTCCCCCACATTTTTCAGCTCTTTGTTTAATATTTTTTAATCCAATTCCCTGGGTGTACTTTTCAGGATTGAAGCCAATGCCGTCATCTTCTATTTTAAGCCGGAAGAAATCGCCTTTGGTTTTTACTTCCACCTTGCATTGAGTTGCTTTTGCATGTTCCATAACATTAAGAATGCCTTCTTCCACCATTTTACGGATATCCAGTCCGCAATCTTCAACGAATGCGGGAGGTAAATTATTGATCGTTTCCATGTTAAGGTGGATAACCTGCAGATCGGTGTTATTGGAGATCAGGTCGCAGAAAATCTTTATGGCATCGATTAAGGTTACCGAGCCGCCAATGAGTTGATCCAGGCCTTCGATAAGGGCTTTGGCATGCCGTCCGATTTGGTCGCAGCGCTCAATTTCCTCCTCAATAGCTTGGGTAACTGCTTCAGGGGAGTTCGTTTTCTCAGGATCTTTCAGAAAGTTTTCAAGAGACAAAGCATTTTTAATAAGTTCATTTTTGATATCATCATGTAAAATGACCTTAAATCGTTGCTTTTCAATGGTTACGGCCCGTTCTCGCGCTTGCTCAATAGCATCCAGGATTTTTAAATTATTTTCTTCCCGGATGCGTTCCAGCTCCGCTTTATGTGCTTTTTGCCTGAACCGGTAAATAAGAAAGGCTAGTATAAGTATGGAAATAAGGAGCGCGATTAAAGCATAGGTAAGCCACCAAAGCCGCAGCTTAGCACTTTTTTCGAGCTCTTTTCTTTCTTCAAGAGAAGACAGGATATAAATAATCCCTTTTTCTCTTTTGGGTTCAAGGTTTTGTTTAGGCAGAAGCGTATTGACGGAATCCAAAAGCGCGTGGTAATTATCGAGATTTCCCAGTTTGAGACTCACCGGGATAAGGCCATCGCGGAGTAAGGCGATTTTAAGGTCGGGGTTGTTGCCAAGTAACGAAAGCGTAGAATCGGCTTTGAGGTAATAATTTAAGGCCGTTTCGGGTTGCTCCGCTTTTTGCTTGAGGTCGCCTAAGTGAAGATAGGCATAAAAAGTTTTTTCTACATAATCTTTTTCAAGGCTTTGCTGGAGATAGCTTTGGAATTTTTCTTCTGCCAGCCTGAAGGAATCGAGGCAAAGATAGATTTGACCAAGTCGGTCTTCTATCATTAACTGACCGTTCAGGTCATTCAGTTCTATGAATTCTTTTCTAAGGTATTGAGCAATATCCAATGCTTCCTGGCATTGATTTGCTATTAATTTAGATTTTACGATATTTGTCTGGGCATCAGCTAAATACTGCTTTTTAGGCGGGCTGTCATCAAGAGGTGTAAGCACATCAACGCTTGTTTGGTAGTAGGCATTTGCCATACTATCCATGCCAAGTTCCCTGAACGCATTGCCTGTGGAGTTGAGTGAAGCCGCGAAGCGTTCGGGGAGGTTTAATTTTTCCCAGATTTCCTGTGCATTAAGGCAATATTCAATGGATTGTTCATATTCGCCGGTTTTGAGTTTCAGAGAAGCCCAATTGTGAAATACTTCTGCGACTTTATTTGGGTCGCCGTTTTTTTGGCGGAACTTTAAGGCTAGCTGAAAAAGAGAATCGGATCGCTGGTAATCTTGTTGATCGGAGGCTTTATTCTTATAAAAGGTTGCGAGTTCTTTATAAATATTGCCCAACCCCTGAGTGTAATTCAATGCCTTAGCCATTGTCAAGGCGGAGTCGCTTAACACAGTTAACTGCTCAACCTCATCTGCTTCGCGTCTGACTTCAGAAAGCCGCGCAATCAGGGCATCAATTTCTTCTATCTTTTTGGGAGGCTGTTTACAAGCAGAAAGCCCAAGAATCAAGAAAAATATTAAGCAGCTTGTCTTAATTAAACCGGGAATTTGCAGGGTTTGGAATTTCATTTGGGCGATGATTCAGTTTGTATAAGAGCTATGATGTTTGTTAATCTCTATTCTTCACTTTTGGGGCTTTTTTCTGCTTGCTTTTTCGTTCCACGAGTAAGTGGATACTTCATATCAGAGCTTTTATTTTCTGATTTAGATCCATTACTTTTATTTTTATTCTTTTCAGCATCTGACTCTTTTTCATCGGGAGCGGGTAGAGAATCGTCAGATAATTCTACTAACCAGCAGAAACTGTTGAAACGGATAAATACGTTGGTATCCTTACTATCCCATGAATACATGGCAACGGGAGCCTCAGGTGATTGATTGTGAAATAAGAATAAGTTATTCATTTGATTGCATTTTGTGCAAAAATAATGAATGAAGATAATAAAAGTTGGGGTAATTTTTAGGAATTCCTAGGGGGAAGGTAGGGTTTTCTTATATAATTTAAGTTCTTTGGCAAATTGTGTAGAACTTCATGTTGTCACAATGATTTAAGTAGTTGCAGTAAATCAATGTTTTAGGACCGGCCTTATTCAATTTAGCTTTTTGGCAGGCTGGCAGCCGTTAAAAAATGAATACTGTTTGAGCCGACGTAAGGAGGCGAGTTTATTCATTTTAGGCTGTCCCGAATCAAGTTCGGGACAAAAAGCGTTAAGAATTGAATATAGCCTTGATTTTTTGCTACTTTTTCATTAAGGAAAAAGTAGGTAGAAAATTGATTAACAGGTATATATAAAGATTTTCTACAAAGCATGAGTCATCTCGAATTTTCGGGATAACTCATGTTTACTTATAATTTGAAATCACCTTTTTAGCTTCTTTTAATTGATTCCTTCGCGTTTGTAATTGCAATTCAGCATCTGTTAACTGAGAGCGATTCTCTTCGAGCTCTTGCTGCATATTAGTGATTTCTTCCCGGAGTTTTTCGATATCTTTTTCATTGTTAGCTATCGATTTCTCCAAATCTTTAATGCTACCTTTCAAATCCGATTGTTTTTCTTCGGATACTTTTATTTGACCTTCGTAGTAAGAAGGAATATAGTTATTGGCGAAGCCGACTGCTATATCCATCATTGCGCTAAAATCATCTGGATAATTGCGATCGCTGATGTAAATATCATATCCTAAAGCTGCAAAGATCGTCATAGAGGTTTTGCCGGCATCAGAATTGTTTTCTATAATCTGGGCGTAAAAGTTTAAGTTCTTGTCAATCATCGGTTTGATGACTACTTCCTCTGCATATAGTTCATCTTTATTTGTAAAGAGCCCCATACCTTTTAATTTAATGTCATAATTGTCTTTCAAGTAATCCTGAAAGGCTTTTTTCACTTGTTTGACTGGAATATCCATAGTGAGCTTTATGCCAGGACGCTCCTGACCATCTCTTTGAAAAAGGCCCGTTTCTATCTTCAGAGCATAAAGTGGAAGAGTGCTTAGGAGGAAAATGAGGATTAAGATATTTTTCATTATATAATTTTTAGTTCTTTGACATAAATTGTGGAAAATGGAACTTCAAAATGATAAGCCTTGAATGCCCTTTGGGCTGAAAGGCTTATCATTTTGAAGTTCCATACAATTTGTCAAAGAAAGATTTTTAACTTTATTCCGGTAGAACGCAGGCACATTCTGCCTTTACAAACAGTGCTTCTAAATCCCTTTTCATCGATTGCCAAGATTCCTCTTTCGCATTTTGAAGAGTATCTCGAAAAAATTTCAGTTTTGTACGGTACAACTTAAGCTTATTCATTTTTTCTACGTACAATGAAATATTCTCATCCGAATGACGCATGTAGACCGAAAGTTCAGCAATTCTATTATTCAAGCGATCATATAAACTGTCAATTTCCAGAATAGAACTTTTCATTGATCCAAGTTCTCTGTAAGTTTCTCTATACGTTTTGTTTGGAATAAAATCCCTTTTTTCTATTTCTTTCATCTTTAAAAATTTATTCTAAAACCCTTAATATATCTATATGTTTGGTGGAAATTGGAGATGGGAAAAGACAATGCCTTACGGGGGTGAACCGAATATCTGCAGCAATGCCTCGTTGTAGAGAAGAATTTAAAACAAAAAAAACTATTTTATGACCACATTGAAAGAAGCTGCCGTTGTTGACCAAGCTATAATTTCACTATTAGACGATTTAATGACAAAAGACCGGGATGCTACTGAAGGATATAAGAAAGCATCTGCTAATGTAAGTGAAATTAAGATGAAAGAAATGTTTATCCGTTTTGCAAAGCAAAGAGAAAGCTTTGTAGATGATTTGAAGAACGAGATTGAACAATTGGGAGGAACTTATTCTGATAAGAGTAGTACATTATCTACCATGCATCGTATATGGATTGACATTATGGGAACTTTTACCGGAAAAGACATCAATTCCATTTTAAAAGAGTCCCTGAGAGGAGAAGAAGCTTCTTTAAAAGATTATGATGAAGCGCTGGAAAACAAATTTATCCCGGATTCTTCCAGAGCCGTAATTACAAGGAATAGAGATAAGGTGAAGAAGGCTGTAGATGAGCTGAAAAAGTATATCGATAATGATGGAAATGATGAAAGTACCATCAGGACATCATTAGCACCTGATACAATGACTAAGTAATCCAAGTTGCGGCTTACTTCAAAAAAAAATTATTTATCGCTTGCTGATTATGAACTACTTGCCACGAGTCAAACAGCTATAATTTGTTACTTCTGCCCCGCTTCAACTAACAGACCCAGCCAATTTTTATCTTTATTTGAAGCCTGTACACTTGATTTTGATTGATTGACTTTCAGTTTTGCAACTTCATAACCAGTAACAGGCAACATTCCATCAAACGGCTCTTCTGAATGATTGGCATGAACAGCTTCTTTTTTTTGATCATCAAGAGTCGTTTCTGCGAAATGCTCATTTTGCTCCAAAGGTGTTTTTGGGGATGCCGGAATATAAATAGTATCCCGAACGTACTCCACAACCACTTCCGGCCGCTTTGTTTCCTTCAAAGGTATGAACCAGCTGAAAAGCAATAGGCTTACTACTAAGGCTGCAGTTGCTTGCCATAAGGGTATTGGCCGTTGCCAAAGCGGTACCAGCGCAGTTTTTCGGGATGAACGAAATTGATCCAGAACCTTATTTTTTATGGCTGGGTTTAAGCTGGGGCTGACCTTGTTTAAATACTTTTTCACCCTTTGCTCCGTTGAGCGGATATGCCGGTATTCTTGTTCCGACATATGTTGCAACACCCATTCCCGTTCTTCCGAACTTAAAGTCTGAAAATCCTTGTTAAGTAATAAGTGTTCTAATTTATTCATTTTTTACTTTCCGTTAAAGATTAATTGTCGGAAGAGGCTGCCCGAAAGAGGCTGTATAACAAGTAATTCGTTTGGCTCAGGAGGAGTATTTTCTATTGAGAGGCGTTCTTTTTTTAAATTTTTTACTAAAAAATTTAAAAAAAGAACGCCTCTCAAAAAAGAAAATTTCCCTCTTTGGGGCAGCCTCTTCCGACTCACTAAATTCTATGTTCCTTTTTTAGTTTTTCAGCTAACTTTTTTATTCCATAAAACAACCTCGATTTTACGGTTCCCTTTGGGCATTCCAGTACTTCGCCAATTTCTTCAATGCTCAGGCCTTGTTGGTAGTGAAGCACGATGCAGTCTCTCTGTGCCGGGCTGAGTTCTGAAATCGACTTGTCAAGTATTTGCTTTTCCAACCTATTTTCAAAAAACGCTTTTTCTTCCTGTAGTAATGATGCATTTTCAGTTAGAGACTCTGTAGCTATTTGTCTGCCTCGCTTCCGGTATTCATTTTTACATAAGTTATAAGCGATGCTGTAAGCCCATGTTTTGAACGGCCTGGAAGTATCAAAGCGATGCGCCTGTTCAAATATTCGACAGAAAAGCTCCTGGACGAAATCTTCGGCCAGGGGCTTTTCCTGATAAAGCATTTTGTAGAAAAACTGGTAAAAAGCCTGAGCGTAGCGATCGTAAAGCATCGCAAATGCACGCTCCTGGCCCTTTGCTATTTCTTCCACAAGCTGCTCATCAGAAAAAAGGTGATATTTTTGCTTAAAAAACTTCAACTTTAGTCAATTTCAGCTAAATACGATTTTACCTGGGTTAACATATTGGCCCGTTCTCCGATTTTTAAGCCTAATTCCCTGAGTTCATCGGCTTTATGAGGAGCTCCGCTTTTGTGATAATGTCCGATAAGCTTTAGGATAGCAGGCATGTAGTTCATCATCATATAATATTTCATATCTCTAAAGCCTTCTTTTTTTAGGCTATAGGGTAATTGAAGATTGTCTTTTCGAAATTGATTTTCCCAATTGTTTTTTAAGATCGCTAAATTATCGATAGGTGTTTCGCTGTAGCGTAAGGCTAAACCGACCAGATGTAGCTCCGATTCAAATTTTTCATGCATGGATGGGCGGACAGAAACGGCCACATCAACCGTTTGCCGGGCATTCTTGAGTATATGTTCCAGGCATGAGGCATGGAGGTTTTGAGTATTTAGGTCTTTATTATTCAGCGCAGGAATGCCCATTTGCCTGAACAAGCGATTCCGATAGGCTTCCCAGCCCGTTACCAGGTGAATATTCATAACCGTAACATCTTTGCGAATATTTAGGCCATATTGCAAAAGCCATATAGGATAAGTGTCACTATCCCCATAGGTTATGAGAATGCCATTTTCTTCTACACCGATGAGCAAATTGTAATTCCAATCGAGCACAAGAGGTTCAAAGTCGCCGCTTTCCAGCCATTTTTTAGCAAAAAAAGCCAATTGCTTTTCATCGCCCAATTTCTGATAATAGGTTAAAAAATCCTTGTAAGTGATGCTTCTGGACGGATTGATTTCGTAAGCTTTTTTGAGGGCATCCCAATTGTGTTCATTGCTGGTGCTATGCCAGAAAGTAGCAAAATGATATTCAAATGAATTCGGAACCACTTTGCCCATATCCTCCAGTAACTTTGTCATATCATGCGGATTGTCACCTCCTGAGATTCTTATATTTCGGGCAGCTTTAAAGAAATTATACCAGGTGTCCGGATTGTCGGGCTGCTTCTCGGTTTCTTTTTTCCAAAGCTCAGCCTGGCTTTCGTAATAATTGGTCGGAAACATGGCCTTAGTGATGGAGAAAATGGGCTCAGGTTCAGTGGTAGATTGAGCTGAAAGCATGCCGTAAAAAGACAAAATGGTGAAAAATAATAGGAAAAAAGTTTTCATAGCTTTAATTTTTTATTGGGGCATACACCATTTTCTATGGCAGGTTCAAAAAAAATTGGCTTCCGTTAGAAATTCTTTTTATATTTACGGCAAATTAATGTTCATCCATCCCATCCACCGTTATTTTAATAGCCATAAAAGGCTGTCAAATGTCAAAATAAGCATAAATTTGTAACTGTTTTCTAAAAACAGCGAACTTTAATGACTTTTTTAAGTGTCAATATTAAAATCTTTATCTCATGAAAAACATTTGGTAGTGGGTAAAACCGGTTGATGAGAAGTGTTAACCTTAAGTTGTAAAGCTTGTTAGATAAATCCATCAACGGATTCTACCCACTACCAAACATTTTTACAATTACTTTTTTTCTGGTATTTTCGGTAGGTTATCTGCCTTTTGCTGAAGCTCAGGCGCCTTGCGATGTACACCAAGTAGATTTGATGGCTGGCGTAAATAGCAATACGGGCTTTTCTGGTAGTAACATTAGACGTGGACAAATATTCGTTCCTTGTCAATCTGGTGAAATCGTTAGCATTTCAGTTGGAATGAGGGGAAACAACCTAAACAGCGCGGGAACTTATTCTCTCTTCATAGGGGAAAATGATAATGGCGGTGTTCCTCTTCAGGGAGCAGCTATAGCCGATCAAATTGTAAGTGAGTATGATGACAATATAATAATTACGTGGGACTTGAGTGCTAATCCTTTCCCTGTATCAGCTGGTACCGTTTACCGTTTTGAACAAGGAATATCTGGGGGCATCCAGGCTTTTTTAGTAGATAATGATTATCCTGACGGAGATCGGATTGCTTCCAATGTTGGTGCTCAGACTGTTTCTATAGGCGGAGTCTTTTCAGATATAGAATTTTCAGTAACCATAAACCCATTCCCTCCGGTACCAACCATGAGCCAGTGGGCGTTTTTCTTGTCTGCACTGTTGGTGTTTGTTGTTGGTTTGGTTGGGGTGTACAATGTACGTAAAGCAAGAGTGTAAGCTAAACTTAGATGAATCCATAGATTCCAACTCTGAGTTGGTCAAAAACACATAGCTTTTTGGCTCGCCAAAAAGCTATGTGTTTTTATAACAGTCACCTTTCCACCTCCTTTTTCTCCGTAGAAAATTAATGCTCAAGTTACCAAAACTTACTTTATACCACCTTGCCGAAGGGTTCTAAAACCTTGTATACCGATTGGCATATTTCACAAGGTTAAAGATAAGGGTTTCATTCTAATTTATCTCCAATGCCTGCCCTGCCTTGATCAAGCCGGGCTCTTTTTTACCACGTTCGAAAACCCAGGCGGCAGGCTGTTCTTCACTTTCCACTCCCAGGACTTGAATGCCCGCTTCGTTTTTTAATAACATACTGCTTTCATACAAAGCTACAACCGGCTGCTTATTCTGCGGCAATGCATGAAACTCCTGAATCCGTTGTGCACGGGTTTCTCCGGAATGAATTTCACTTTCTTTCAATGGGTAGTGCGGATTGATATTGAAAGGAAAAAATGCCAGCGCATCCAGAGAAGGAGGATGCACAATGCACATATCATTGGAGGTGTTAATGGTGAGGCCTGCAATGTTACTGCCGGCACTGCTTCCGATGTAAGGGGCACCCTTTTCTACTCGTTCCTTTATTAAAGGAAGAAGATCAAAATGGTAAAGGGTTTTCAGGAGCAGGAAAGTATTGCCTCCGCCAACAATAAAGGCTTCCGCATTGGAAACGGCTTCTCGTGGCGATTCAAAGGCCTCTATTCCCTGGATGGCTTGTTTTAAACCTAATTTTTGGAAGGCCTCCGCTATCATGGCTGTGTAGCCGGCATGAGGAATGCCTCCGGGGGCAGCATAAGGGATGAAAAGTACTTGTCCGATGTTATTTAAAAGGGTTTCGAGATGTGGTTTGGCATGGCCGAAAAAGGGAGCGCCTTTTTGGGCGCGTGAGCTGCTGAGGAGAAGGATCTTTTGCATAACTAGAGTTTTGTGCGTTTTTTCGACTTAAAAATAGGTTTTTTCCCCATCAAAGCTTAAAATTAGCATCTATTTTTTATTTGAATACATTTTACATGCTCCACACATCTTACATTGAACTCAATCAACAGGCATTACAGGAAAATATTACTTTCCTAAAAAGCCTGATCCCTGATGAAACCTGCTTTTCCATGGTTGTCAAAGCGAATGCTTACGGACACGGCATTGAAAAAATAGTGCCTATGGCAGAAGCCTGTCAGGTCCACCACTTTTCAGTATTTAGTGTGGCGGAGGCTATGCGCGTGGAAAAAGTGAAGAGCGACCAGAGCGAAATAATGATCATGGGTTTTATTGACGATGACTACCTTCCCTGGGCTATCGATAAAAAAGCTTCATTTTTTGTGTTTTCTTCTGAGCGCTTGGAAGCCGCTATTCAAACGGCAAAAAAACAGGGTCGCCCCGCCCGGATACACCTGGAACTGGAAACGGGCATGTATCGCACGGGCTTTTGTGAAGATCAACTGCCCGACGTCATTCAGCTATTGCAGGAAAATCATGCACATCTGGTTGTCGAAGGGCTTTGTACGCATTATGCAGGAGCTGAGAATTATGTGAACATAGAGCGCATCGAAGATCAGATCGAATCTTTCCATCGAATTTGTCAGATGCTTGAAAGGCTGGGGGTGCATCCTCGCTACCGGCATACCGCCTGCTCAGGCGCCTTGTTCAACTATCCTAAAACAATCATGGATATGGTCCGCATAGGCATATCTTCTTACGGGTTTTGGCCTAATGAGGAAACGCGCATTAGCTACCTTCGCAATCATGAACTCAAACAAGACCCCTTGAAGCGTATTCTTACCTGGAAAAGCAAAATATTGAGCCTGAACAGGGTGCCTGAAAATGCTTATGTGAGCTATGGTAGAGGATATTTGACCACCCGGCCCAGCCAAATCGCCACCATACCAGTGGGCTATGGTTACGGCTTTAGCCGGGAGCTTAGCAATAATGGCCATGTTCTTGTAGGAGGGCAGCGTGTGCCTGTGGTGGGATACGTAAATATGAATATGGTGGTTATTGATGTCACGGAAGTACCTGGTGTGGCCGTTCATGATGAAGTTGTCCTTATTGGCCGGCAAGGGAATAAGCTGATGACCGTTTCTTCTTTCAGTGATATGAATAATAGTATGAATTATGAATTGCTCACGCGCCTTCCGGAGCATATTCCCAAGGAAGTTAAGGGACTATGACTTTGGCTTGCTATTTTTTAGTTCTTTGACATAAATTGTGGATAATGGAACTTCACAATGATCATCCTTTCAGCCACAAGGGCATTCAAGGGTTATCATTTTGAAGTTCCACACAATTTGTCAAAGAACGTGTTTTTTTTTAGTCGATAATTGTTCCCGTTTCCAAAGAACAATTTTTCATAATTATTGCTATATTTAGAAACAGCCTAAAAACTTGTTTTGGGCTGCTTCTTAAAACACTAACCACAAACAGAAAGCACAATGACACTCGACACCCTTAAACAGGAAGGCCTGGAAAAAATAAAAGCCGACCTGATGTTCGTAATGGCCCGTTTCAAAGAAATGCTCGAATCTTTAGGTGAGTACGAACTGGCCTCCCTGCTTCCATGGATTAATGAAGACGAGCCCCCGACGCAACACAATAACGTCTCCGAAGAAAGACTTGCTCAGGCTATTGGCATGTCCTTCGAGGTCTTGAATCTCGTGGAAGAAAATGCCGCTACTCAATTTCGCCGGAAAACGGAAACACATCTTGGCCTGGAAGCTATTCGGGGTTCTTGGGGAGAAACCCTTAAGCAATGGAAAGCGGCAGGTATCAAGCCGGATCAAATGGCGGAACTGCTGCCCAAGGTCAATGTTCGGCCGGTCTTAACTGCTCACCCTACCGAAGCTAAGCGGGTTACCGTGCTGGAAATCCATCGCGAATTGTATGTGCTGTTGGTGAAAAAAGAAAACCCGATCTGGTCACCTACTGAATGGCAGGTTATTAAAGATGAAATGACGGCCTTGTTGGAGCGTTGGTGGCGCACGGGAGAAATCTACCTCCGCAAACCTAGTTTGACCGATGAGCGCAGCAACCTGATGCATTATTTCGAAAATGTTTTCCCCGAAGCATTGCGCCTATCCGATCAGCGCTTGAAAGATGCCTGGGAGACCATGGAGCTTCCGGCTCATCTTCTTCAGTGGCCAGAGCATTTCCCATTGCTTCAATTCGGAAGCTGGGTCGGTGGTGATCGCGACGGGCACCCCTTTGTCACTGCTGAGTTCACACAATCTACCCTTCAGTTGCATCGACAAAAGGCCTTGGAAATATTGAAAAAAGCGTTACTAGAGCTAGTGGCTAAATTGAGCTTTTCCAGCCATATGAATCCAACGCCTTACGAATTTATAAACTTACTTAAAGATAGAGCCGAAAAACTCGGTCCTGCCGGGCAACAGGCACTGGACCGCAACCCGCTTGAGCCTTGGCGGCAGTTCGCCAACCTAATGCTGCTACGCCTTGAAAATACGATCCATCCGCAAGAGGGCATGGAAAAATATGAGTACTATCCGCAAGCTATTGACTTGTCTTCAGATCTGAAGCTGCTTCGGAATACCTTGATCCAGGTGAAAGCACATCGCTTGGCCCGCACGATTTTATTCAAAGTTGAGCGCATGGTCAAATGCTTTGGGTTTCACCTTGCCAAACTCGATATCCGTCAGAACAGTGCTTATCATGAAAAAGCCTTGAGCCAAATCCTGGAAGCTGCTGGTTTTGAGGATTTTGATTACGGCTCCTGGGATGAGGAAAAGCGATTGGCTTTTTTAAATGAAGAATTGAAAAGCGCCCGTCCTTTTGTCATTGCCGGAAAAGCTTGCGGCCCTGAAGCGGATAAGCTTCTGGCGTACTATCATGTGTTGAAAGATCATGTAAATCAATATGGAGAAGATGGAATAGGTTCTTTCATTGTTTCCATGACCCGGAGCCTGAGTGATTTGCTGGTAGTTTATGTGTTTTTACGTGAAGTCGGGCTCCTGGATACCCGGCTCCCTGTTGTTCCATTATTGGAAACGATTGAAGATCTAATTGCCGGCGGGGGAATACTCGATGCTTTTTTAGCACATCCTGTTACCTTGAGACGTAGGGCGGGGATAACTGAGCCGGTTCAGGAAGTTATGTTGGGTTATAGCGATAGCAACAAAGATGGCGGTATCCTGACTAGCCGCTGGAGCATCTATAAAGCGGAACAGCAATTAACAGAAATCGGAGATCGCCATAGCGTAAAACTATGCTTCTTCCACGGCCGGGGGGGGACAACGAGCAGAGGTGGAGGTAAAATTCATCGCTTCCTGGAAAGTATGCCTTCTGGCACGGTGAGCGGAGCGATTAAAATGACCGTACAGGGCGAAACCATTGCCAACCAATTCGCTAACCGCTTGAATGCGACCTATAATCTGGAGATATTTATTTCTGGTACAGCCCGGCAGGCTATGCTTAAGAAGCCAGTCTCCCATGATCAGCGCTTGCATGAAATTATGGACCGCCTGGTTGTTATTGCCCGGCAGGAATACCGCAAGTTACTGGATCACCCTGGTTTTATTGAATTTTACAATCAAGCTACACCGATTGATGTACTGGAACAGAGTAAAATCGGTTCTCGCCCTGCCCGCCGCACAGGGCAACGCAGCTTGAATGACCTTCGGTCGATCCCCTGGGTGTTTAGCTGGAGTCAATCCCGCTTTAATTTGACGGCTTGGTTTGGTTCTGGGACAGCCTTCAAGCAATTACATGAAAAACATCCGGAAGATTTTGAATACCTGCAAGCGCTCGCCGATCAATGGGCTTTCTTAAAATATCGCCTCATTCAGATTGAAACGAATTTGCTTAGCGCAGACCAAGAAGTCATGAATGCTTTCGCCAATATGGTAACCAATGCTGAAGTTCGCCAAGAACTTATGGAACTGATCGCAGGAGATCATCAGGAAGGGTTAAATCAAATAGAAGCTCTCATGAAGGTGCCTACCAAAGAAAGACGTATCTCCAAAATGGAAGATCTGAAGTTGCGCCGGAATGCTCTTGGTAATTTGCATCAAATGCAAATAAAATATATCAAGAACTGGCGTGCTTTGAAAACGAGTAACCCGGAAGAAGCTGATCAACAACTGCTTAAGTTATTGCTCTTAGTAAATGCCATTTCAGGCGGTTTGAAGAGTACTGGGTAAGGAGTGAGTAAAAAAGCGATTATCTAAAAAGTGAGCGCGCGGCCGCGCGCTCACTTTTTAGATAATCGCTTTTTTACTCAAAAAATAATTCTATCTTTGAATATAAACTAGTACAAACAGAAAGCCCTTAACATGACACTCTTCTGGAGAAAATTTATCGTAGCCACTACCGGTTTATTTCTTTGCCTGTTCCTGATTGTTCATTTATCCGCCAATTGTTTATTGTTGTTGCCGGAGGAAATGGCAAGAGAATGGTATAATGCCTACTCTACTTTTCTTAGAGAGAATCCCTTAATTACAGTTATCGCCTATCTGCTTTACCTTTCTATTATCCTACATGCTTTGTATGCTCTTTTTGTGATTATTCGTAATCGGAGGGCGAAGCCCAAGCGCTATGCTGTCAATCATTTTCGTGAAAATAGTAGCTGGGCCTCTCAAAATATGGGCTGGCTCGGCGGTTTGATATTGATCTTCATCATTATCCATCTGGCTAATTTCTGGGCGCGGATCAAGTTGGGTATTGGCGAGGCTGTCGGAGTGGATGAGGCTGGGAATAAAGACATCTATGAAGTGACTTATAGTCTTTTCCAAAATATTTATTACGTTATTTTTTACACTGTATTGATGATTCCTTTGGGTTTCCACCTGCATCATGGTTTGAAAAGCGCCTTTAAAAGCCTGGGTTTTTATCATCGAAAAGGCCTTCAGACGCTTGCAACGATATCTTTGATTTATGCGGTGGTCATCTCCATTGGCTTTGGAATTATACCGCTGATTGTATATTTGCGGTAAACGGGGAACTGTAAACGGGGACGAAAATAATGACCTTTTTGCGGTTACCGCTTTTATTTCGATTAACTTTAAGAAGATGAATTCAAAAATACCAGAAGGGAGATTAGAGGAAAAATGGCGCAACTATCAGCTGAAGGCTCGTCTGATCAATCCTGCGAATAAGAAGAAGTTGCAGGTTATTGTGGTGGGGTCGGGCCTGGCAGGAGCAGGAGCAGCCGCTACCTTAGCAGAATTGGGCTATGATATAAAATGCTTTTGCTACCAGGATTCGGCGCGTCGTGCGCATTCTACGGCGGCTCAAGGAGGAATTAATGCAGCAAAGAACTATCAGCACGATGGTGATAGCGTATGGCGGATGTTTTACGATACCCTTAAAGGAGGCGATTTTAGATCACGGGAAGCAAATGTATATCGCCTGGCAGAGCTTTCGGCGCCTTTGATTGATCACTTTACGCAGCAAGGAGTGCCATTTGCCAGAGAATACGGTGGCGTATTGGTAAATCGTAGCTTTGGAGGCGTACAAGTACAACGTACTTTTTATGCCAGAGGACAAACAGGCCAACAGCTTCTATTGGCGGCGTATTCTCAGCTGTACAAGATGATACGGGCTAAAAAAGTGGAGATGTTCCCCAGGCATGAAATGCAAGATCTCGTAGTAGTAGATGGGAAAGCAAAGGGAATAATAGTGCGTGACTTGGTGAGTGGTGAGTTGAAGCGCTTTGCAGCGGATGCGGTGGTGCTTGCTACAGGAGGGTATTCGCGGGTATTCCGATTGTCTACAATGGCTATTGGTTGCAATGGAAGCGCGATTTGGAAAGCACACAAGCGAGGCGCGTTTTTTGCAGCGCCCAGTTTCATTCAAATCCATCCAACAGCTCTTCCGCAATCAAGTGAATCTCAATCTAAGCTCACGCTTATGTCGGAATCCTTGCGTAATGATGGCCGCATTTGGGTTCCCCAAAAACAAGGAGATACCCGGACTCCTAATGATATTCCTGAAGAAGAAAGAGATTATTACCTGGAAAGACGCTATCCCAGCTTTGGGAACCTTGCCCCTCGCGATATTGCATCGCGTGCGGCCAAAGAGCGTATCGATGCAGGTTTTGGCGTAGGAAGGCTTAAAAATGCGGTTTACCTGGATTTCAAGCATGCGATCAATCGCCTTGGAATAGAAGCTATTAAAGATCGATACGGTAATTTGTTTGATATGTACAAGAAAATTACCGGCATCGATGCTTATAAAGAACCAATGCAAATTTCTCCGGCAGCCCATTTTTCTATGGGCGGGCTTTGGGTCGATTACGAACTCATGACGACTATCCGCGGATTATATGCCGTTGGCGAATGCAATTTCTCGGATCACGGGGCTAACCGATTAGGAGCAAATTCCTTGCTACAGGCGAGTATTGATGGATACTTTATCTTGCCTAATACAATTAACAATTATCTTGCCGAAACGGTGCACGACAAGCATGTTCAAACGGACCATCCGGCATTTGAAATCGTTGAAAACGAAGTGCGAAAGCACATTGACAATATTCTTCAGGTTAAAGGAAATCGAACCGTAGATGATTTCCACAGGGAGCTTGGTAAAATCATGTGGCAAGAGTGCGCCATGAGCCGGAGCCGGCCGGGCTTAGAAAAGGCCATTACTCAAATTCAAGCTCTACGTGATGCTTTCTGGCAGGATGTGAAAGTAACCGGCGGAGCCGATGAACTTAACCCGGAACTAGATAAAGCCCTGCGCCTCGCGGATTTTATTGACCTGGGCTTATTGATGTGCCATGATGCCCTAACTCGCGAAGAATCCTGCGGGGCGCATTTCAGGGAGGAATACCAAACCGAGGATGGTGAAGCTGTGCGCGTGGATGATCAGTTTTCATTTGTATCTGCCTGGGATTATAACGATGGGGATTTTAAACTCCATAAGGAAGCGCTTGAGTTTGAATATGTACAACCTACTGTAAGAAGCTATAAATAAAGCCGCTATGAACATTACATTCCGCATTTGGAGGCAAAATAACGCCAAGGTAAACGGAAGTTTCAAAGAATATCAAGTGGAAGGCTTGACAGAAGATATGTCTTTCCTGGAAGCTTTGGACTCTCTCAATGAACAACTGGTTTTGCAAGGTGAGCCTGTGATCGCCTACGAATACGATTGCCGGGAAGGAATCTGCGGGCAATGTGGCCTTTTTATTAATGGGCGTGCGCATGGTCCTCATAAGCACATTACGACCTGCCAATTGCACATGCGTAGCTTTAAAGACGGAGATACAATCGTAGTGGAACCATGGCGTGCCAATGCATTTCCCATAATCAAAGATCTGATTGTAGATCGCTCTTCGTTTGACCGGATTATTGAGCAAGGGGCTTACATAAGTGCCAAAACAGGTACCGCCCCTGAAGCCAATGCTATACTTATTGGTAAAGAAATTGCGGATAAAGCCATGGATGCTGCCGCTTGTATTGGCTGTGGAGCTTGTGTGGCTACCTGCAAGAACGCTTCGGCGGCGCTATTCACTTCGGCCAAGATCAATCACCTCAATTCATTGCCCCAGGGAAAGCCTGAAGCCCATCAGCGTGTTCTGGCTATGACCAAGCAAATGGAAGCGGAAGGTTTTGGACATTGTTCCTTTACCGGAGCTTGTGAAGTAGAATGCCCTCAGGAAATATCAATTGCGAATATAGCAGAGATGAATGCCCGTATGATGGCTGCTAAGCTATTTGGGTAAACTTATTAGATTTGCTCTATCTCTTCTTTTGAAAGGCCGGTATATTCCATGGTTTTTTCAATGGGATTATTTTATCCAAACCGCCTTTATATTCGTAAATTCCCGGATACCGTGATGAGAAAGTTCTCTACCGTATCCGCTCGTTTTTATGCCACCAAAGGGTAGGCGCGGATCTGATTTAACTAAGCCATTGACAAAACAGCAACCTGCTTCGATTTCTTCGCGTGCAATGGATTCGCCTCTCTTTAAATCTTGTGTAAAAATAGCCGAACCGAGGCCAAAATGGGAATCATTGGCTATTTTGATAGCTTCTGCTTCATCTTTCACTTTAACGATAGCTGCTACGGGGCCGAACAATTCTTCTTCATAAGCGGGCATTCCAGGTTTTATATTTTCCAGAATGGTGGGCGGGTAAAAAAATCCGGTTTCATCAGGGATTTGTCCTCCAAGAAGGCATTTAGCGCCCATATTTACACTTTCTTCGACTTGCCGATGCAGGTTTTCCTGCAGGTCAGGTCTCGCTAGCGGTCCGAGAGTGGTGGATTCATCCAGCGGGTCACCGGCTTGGGCATTTTTCATTTGAGCTAAAAATTTAGACAGAAAATCTTCGTATACACTTTCTACTACTACAAATCTTTTCGCGCCGATACAGCTTTGACCTGAATTCAATAGTCTGCTTTTTACACATTGATCTACAGCCAGATCCAAATCAGCGTCTTCCAGGATGATGTAAGCATCGCTACCTCCCAGCTCAAGAACCGTTTTTTTAATGTGCTTTCCGGCGATGGAAGCTACCGCGCTTCCAGCCCTTCCGCTACCTGTTAGAGTAACTGCTTTTACAAAAGGGTTTTCGATGATACTTTCCACTAAGTCTACTTCAACAGGAAGGTTTAAGAAGCAACCTTCCGGGAATCCAGCTTTCAGGAATATCTTTTCAATGGCATTGGCACATCCCTGAACATTGGGCGCGTGTTTTAATAGGCCTACATTTCCGGCCATTAAAGCAGGCGCAGCGAAACGGAATACCTGCCAGAAAGGAAAGTTCCAGGGCATGATCGCCAAAATGATGCCCAGCGGCCTGTAGCATGCATAGCTTTTCTGTGCATCAGTTTCTATGATCTCATCCTCCAGGAAGTTTGCGGCATTTTCGGCATAATAATCACATACCCAGGCGCATTTTTCGATTTCTGCTAAAGCTTCTTTGATGGTTTTACCCATTTCTTCGGTAATGATTTGGGCATATTCGTTTTTGTTGTGTTTTAAGACGGAAGCGACTTTGGTCATAAAGCGCGATCTGACTTCCATGCTCGATTGCCTCCAGTTTTGGAAACACTTCTGGGCGAGGTCAATTTTTTGAGTTAAAGCATTTGCATTTAAAGCAGGGTATTCCTTGATTAGTTGTTGTGTTGCTGGGTTGATGGATGTGAGAGGCATGAGAAAAGTTTATGTTTCTTAGAATGTCATTCAATTAGATAGTAAAAATGCTGTTTGATGTTACAAATCAAAGCTTTTTTTAGGCTTTAGATGATTTCATTTGGTCGAAATTAATTTGGGAAGTCCTTAAAGCAGGCCTAACGGCCTGCTTTTTGTTCTTGAAACGTTTACCAAATGAAATCATCCGGAACCTTTATTTAAAAGCTATAATGATAAAAATTTTTATCTAAACTTGAAAGCCTGATTGAGAATATCTATTTTTGACTAAACCTAATGGACAAATATGGAAAAGGATGAAAAAAGTGTTCATATCAACATACATCATTCCTCCGGAAGACAATATCGTGATCACCTTAAATCAAACAAAATGAGAATTATACTGCTAGGTTTTTTATTGACCGGCTTCTACGCAGGTCAAGCTCAGTCGCTGATCCTCAAGGGCGTATTATTGAACGGGAAAACCCAGGAACCTATTTCGAATGCTAAATTATTCATTGTTGGTGGCGACAAGGAATATCAAACCTCTGATTTTGGCGAATATCGGCTGGACTTGTCGAAAGGAGAGGACTTTGAAGTGGGAGATGAAATTGAAGTTTATATAAAACATGAAACTTATGGCTTCCACAAGGAACGAGTTCCCATTATGAAAAACCTGAGGTATGATATTGTTCTTCAACCCGAGAATATGGTGCGCATTAATGGAACCGTTCTGGACGAAGATACGAAGGACCCTATTCAGGGAATTGAAGTCCGGCTCGTTCCGGAAGAAAATCTGAGCTTCAGCGGATCGGAGAATGCACTTGTTTCACTCACCAATAAATATGGGGGTTATTCCTTTTTAATCAACAGGAGCTTGATCGGAAACCAGCGATATGCCAACTTAAAACTTTTTGATCCGATCAAAGAGCGGGGGTATAAATTCTATGATGATGTGGTTAGCATTTCTTCTTCACAGAAAATTTATTTGGAAAAGGAGCTTAAGATGATGAAGCCAAACAAAGAAGGTACTGAACCTCCCCTTACCCCAAATGGAGGTGTTAAGTACGGAAAGGTGGAGTTCAATAGTGGGCTAGGGGCGAAGGGCTTCGAGTTTAGGCCTTCCCCCAATGAGCGGGCTCCCGGAAAGGCGATTTATTCGGGGGACAAGGTGAAAATCCTGTCTAAAAAGAAATCAGAAGGGGAGGAGTGGCTTCAAGTTGAATATAAAGGTACCAAAGGATGGATCAAATCAAGGTATGTTCAAATTTAATTACTTAAAATACTAATGTTATGAAAAATCAACTTTTTTTGTTTGTATTCATGATTACATCTTTTGGCCTTTCTGCTCAAGATTTTAAGCAGCAAGTTAAGTGTGGAGACCGGATACAGGCTAGTTTTAAAAATAACCACGAATTGCAGAGCTTTCTTATTGACTTAGATGGTGGAACTAATTTGAAGGTAAATACATTTGCGAAATTTGGAGACCATTTAAAATACAATATTCAAATTTTGGCGCCTTCTGGCTTATTACTTAGTGAGAACAAGGCTTATAAAAGTGCTTTGCAGATTGAGTCCGGCATTGTACCTGGCACAGGCACCTATGCAGTTAATCCATACAACTACCCTTATGGGTCCCATACTGGACATTTGGGAGATTATGTCATAGAATTCACTTGTATAACCTACGAAGGTGAAATTATTTCACCGGATAATCAAAACAGCGAAGCTGAAGAAGGAGAGGGCGATAATTAAAAGTGGATATGAGATGCATTTATGTGTACCTGAGTGGACTTAGCTGTGAAGATTTCTTCACAGCTAAGTCCACTCATATATAAACCCGTCTGGCATCAACTTTTAGGTATTCAGCCTTCGTCATCATTGAATAATATTATATGTTAAATAAACTAAACAAGCTAGGTACACTTTTCCAATTACTGCTAAAAGAACCCAAGCTGCTTCTAAAAATCCTTGAAGCGGATGAACGTTGGAAATTTTACTCGCAAAACAATGGATATCCTCCTGCATTGCCCGTTATTGACATTCAGCATCTGCTGCCAAGAGCAGAACTTTCCTTAAACACCTATTCCTTCCTGGACGGCGGGAGTCTAATCACAGACTTACTCCTCCTCAAAGCATTGGCGAAGCGCTTCGATGATTGCACTTACTTCGAAATTGGAACCTGGCGTGGCGAAAGTGTGTGTAATGTGGCGGATGTAGCGAAAGCGTGCTACACCTTGAACTTGCCCTCTGAAGAAATGCGCGCCTTTGGCCTTTCAGAATCGTACATTGATCAGTACGCCTTCTTCTCCAAAGATACTCCCAATATCATCCATCTGGAAGGAAATTCAAAGCACTTTGACTTTTCGTCCCTGGGCAAACAATTTGATTTGATTTTTATTGATGGCGATCATCACTATGAAATGGTGAAGAACGACACAGAGAAAGTATTTGCTCATTTAGTGCACGAAAACTCCATTGTGGTATGGCATGATTATGCTTTTTCTCCCGAGAAAATTCGATATGAAGTCCTTTCTGGTATTTGGGAAGGAATACCGGAGGAATTGCGCACTCATTTATACCATGTATCCAATACTAAATGCGCAATATTTACAAGAGACTCTTTCCCGACCAGAGCATTTAAGGCTTATGAAAATCCTAAACTACGTTTTAAGGTAAGCACTAATTTAAATCCAATGCCTCCTTCAGAAACTGGTTCCAATCGCTAGCAGAAGTATAATGTTCCATAATGAAATCGTCGAGGTCGGGGCGTAGCAGAGTATGGTTGTCTTCCAGATTGGCCGCAAAATAATACTGTTTGTTGAATATAAGCGGCTGAACTTGTGCTACTTCTTTGAATTCTTTCGGAAGTACTTTATTTCTTTCTCCCTTTACTTCGCCAAAATACTTTTTGAATGTAGGGTTGTCATTTAGCGTATTAACGCGTTCCGGTTCTCTGGCAATGGCCTGTCGGATTTTGTAAAGGCTTTCCTTGTCAGGCATGTAGCATCCACTTGCAATCATGGAGCCTTCAATACCCAGGTGAAAATAAAGACCGGGGTATTGCATGTTTTTGCGTCCATTGGGAGTAATGGCTGCTCCCATGTGCAATTTGTAAGGTGTTTTATCTTTAGAAAAGCGGATATCTCTATTGATTCGGAATACGGCGTTTTTGGTCAGCAGATCTAGTTGTGGCTCGTGTTCTTTAACCCGCTCAATCATTTTATCCACGAAGGCATAGAAAGGTTCTTTTACAAATTGGGTGTAGCGCTTTTTATTTTCGTGGAACCACTCTTTATGGTTATTCGAATACAGTTCTTTAAAGAAGTTGAGGTATTCCTGGGAGAAGTAGGCCATGGCTTATTTGTTTTTAGAATTTTAAACACTGGTAAACTATGAGTTATCCCGAGTTTTCGGGATAACTCATAGTTGTGAAAAATCTTTACATAGATCTATTAATCAAAGCCTTATCTACTTTTTTCTTGATAAAAAAGTAGCAAAAAATCAAGG
>CAZHZT010000052.1:0-36124 GCA_964537285.1 uncultured Saprospiraceae bacterium
TTACAAAAAATGAGCCATTCCGAAAATTCGGGATGACTCTTGTTTAAGGATTTCTAAAATTAACTTCGACCAAATGAAATCATCTAGAATCCGTTTTTTGTTAGAAGTAATCTAAAAATCATCCTCTCAAGAAGAACAAACTGTTTTTTGGAAAACTTCTTAGTAAAATTATATCAATGTTCCATAAAAAAACATTTATGAAGTTCCCGATTACCGTATTTTTTATTCTATTTATTGGAAATTTTCTTTGGGCTCAGCCTACTAACCAATTAATTTCTTACTATACCTTTAATGATTGCGACGATAACTCTATTACGGATACTGTAGGTAATAATAATGGCCAGCTAATCGGAGGGCCCATTATTCCAGATTGTCGCTGCGGAGTTCAGGGAAACGCTCTAAGGCTAGATGGTATCAATGACCATATCCAGTTCACAGGTGCGTTCGAAAGCTTTTTCATGACAGTGGACATTTCCGTGAGTTTCTATTTTAAACCAGAACTGGCTATTGGAACACAGGTCCTCTTGTCTAAAAGGGAAGAATGTAGCCCAGACAATGCTTTCACCGTCACCTACAGTTCAAATACCCGAGAGATAAAAGCTACATTGCGTGAAAACGGAAGCCGGCAAAATATTGTAAAAACCAGGCTGAATGAAAGTGGGTGTTGGTATCATGTCGTTATTGTAAGAGATGGCAACACGACCATTCTTTACATAGATAACGAAAAAGTTGCTGAAAGCCAGTCTAACGGCCGGGTGGATCTGGAAAATGGCGGTGTACTCCTGCTCTCCAGCGCGTCTGTATTACCTTGCAATAATGACGAGGTACCTTTTGTAGGGGCTATTGACGAACTGCGTTTCTACAGAAGAGTGCTGGAACCCGAGGAAATCGAAACCCTTTATTTATCACAAGAACGCATAATTTCGCGAGACACTTCGATCTTTATCGGAGATTCCGTTTTTATCGAAACACGTTCTAATTGTACTACTGATTATAGCTGGTTTCCTGACGAAAACATTGACGACCCTGCTATTTCCGACCCAGCAGTTTTTCCTGAAGAAAATACAGTCTATACCGTAACATTTAATCAGAGCGGCGAATGTAGTGCCGTCGATTCTATCCTTGTGCGTGTAATTGATCCCTCACAATTGGGCTGTGAAGAGCTTTTCTTACCAAAAGCTTTTACACCAAATGGCGACGGCCTGAATGACTTTTATGGCATCAGTAATTATTATGTCATCCAAGAGCTTCTGGATTTTGAAATCCTCGACCGATGGGGAAACAGAGTTTTTTACACCGTAGATCCTATTCAACAATGGGATGGCTCTTATCAAGGGGCTGAAGTAAATCCGGGAGTCTTTTTATACAGAATTCGTCACCTCTGCCAAGGCGAAGAACTTATTAAGGTAGGAAGTGTAGTTGTTATGAAATAAGCAAAGATTAAACCTGAAATAATAAAAAAGGGGCAACTGCGCTTTTGCGCAGTTGCCCCTTTTTTATTATTTTAAACCTCCTAAGGTCTTGCAATAACCAATTTTTTGGTTACAAGAACTTTACCATTATCATCAATTAAGCTATAAACATAAGTTCCGGGATTCAGGTCATATAAATTCTCTTTAACCATTTGATTTCCACTATTAATCGTGTAATTATTTTCCCAGACGGGCAAACCTAACAGGTTGTAAATTCGCAACGAATAATTGCCTGGTTCAACATGGCTGAAATAGAACCGTGCATATAAAATTGCAGGATTCGGAAGCGCCATTACGTCTGCGCGATGAGCATCCTTTACGACATCTGCACTTGAACTAACCGTGATTGGAATGTATTTAAAAGCGATATTATTAACTGTATCATTAGCGGCGTTCATATTCACTACAGCAATGGGTTCCTTAGCATCAGCGCTAAAGAAGTAATAAGATACCAGGGTGGCATCTCCTAAGCCTGAAAAAGGAATTAAGTCTGTTACGTCGATCCAGCCTAGAATAGGTACTTTGGCCAAAATTACGGTAGAGCGATTCTCCACTCGTTTCTCTCTCAACACTTCAAAACTTCCACGCGGAATTTCCATGGAGCCCCAGGCGTCAACGACATCGGTGCGGTCACCTGCAAATTCTACAGCAATTGAGTCTGGCTCGATAGGAAGGCTACCTAATGTATCCAGGAATTCTGTTGGAAGATCATCCCATGCTATTTCAATTCGAAAAGCAGAACTCGACATCATTACATCCCCAAACGTTAGGGGAGCGTGTCGGTCAAGGATGGGTTTCTCTAATCCTGCATTTACATCGATACCAAAACCAATCGGATCAGACCCAAAATAGCCAATGACCTCCATAAACTCATTCGTTACATTATGATACTCTTCAGCGTTTTCACTATCCCTGATAACGACCTCAGCATCAGGATAAATACCAGAAGCATTCCCTTCGGAGGCATCCAGAACGAGTCGTTCTCGTATGAAACCAACAGGCAAACTGGAGAAGTCCCACATTTGCTGCCCGGTGGTTTGAGGATCAAAATTTACGTTTGGGAAAAAAGCCGTGGTAGTTCTCAGAGTATCTCCCGGAACAGGGAAGTAATCGCCTGAATTGATGGTAATCTGGCCAAAACTAATAGACCAAATAACCAAACTAAAAATGCTAGAAAGTAAAGTTTGCTTCATAATCTTTGTTCTTTAAACAGTTTTTAGGGTTTTTAAAATACAAAAATACAAAACTCTCATCAAGAGTGCATCAATTGCACCGTTAAAGTTCTATTAATGGACTTTATTCTAATTCAGCTACAGAGCAAGTCCTATATAGATAGAGCGTTTTAAAATAGTATTCGCTGCTTCTGCATACCAATTTTGTTAAAAAGCCTGTAGAGCGACAAGCTTTTTGTATGGTCCATTTTTTTGCAACAGATCCAAGTGCTTCCCTCTTTCGATGATTCGCCCTTCGTGAAGCACTACAATTTCATCAGCATGTTGAATGGTAGATAAACGGTGAGCTATGACCAGAGCAGTCCTGTCTTGCATTAATTTATTTAATGCATCCTGAACGAGTTTTTCAGATTGGGAATCCAGGGCAGAGGTAGCTTCGTCCAGCAAAAGAATTGGGGGATTTCTTAGAACAGCGCGGGCAATCGTCAGGCGTTGCCTTTGCCCTCCACTCAGTTTTGTACCCCGGTCGCCAATAATAGTTTGATAACCATTTTCTGTGGCTAAGATAAATTCATGGGCATTCGCAATTTTGGCAGCATTTTCTACTTCTTCCTGACTTACCCCCTCTAATCCAAAAACGATGTTGTTAAAAATAGTGTCATTAAAAAGCACGGCTTCCTGAGACACAAGGCCGATCAAATTCCGCAAGTCTTTAATCTTAATATCTTTGATATTATGACCATCGATAAATATTCCTCCTTCCTGGACATCATAGAAACGAGGCAGTAAATCCGCTAAAGTCGATTTTCCTGCTCCTGAGCCTCCAACCAGAGCAACTATTTTACCCTTTGGGATGAAGAGATCGATTTCCCTTACGGCCCACAATTCAGCATTCGGATACTTAAATCCGACGGCACGATATTCTATTGCTCTTGTAAAAGAATCCGTTGATACTGCATCATCAGCCTCTGTAATACTGGATTCGGCATCAAGAATAAACTCTACGCGATTCACCGCCGCAATGCCTTTTTGAATATTGTAGTAGGCCGTTGAAAACTTTTTTGCCGGTTCAATCACATTATAAAAAGCGAATAAGAAGGCAAAAAATGTCTCAGCTTCTAGAGTGCCTGAAAAAACCTGACGAGAACCATACCACAACAGAACAGCTACCACCGAAATACCTAAAAATTCTGAAAGTGGAGAGGATAGGTCTCTTCGCCATAATAAACGAGTAAGCAACAAGCGATAAGCGTTATTATCTTCCGCAAACTTCCGTTCTTGGTAGGGCTCAGCATTAAAGCTTTTTATTATTCTCAGGCCGGTAAGTGCTTCTTCTAAGGTAGCCGCCAGATTTCCCAGCCTTTCCTGTACTTTGGCGGAATTCTTCTTCAAAGTTTTCCCGATCCCTCCAATTATAATACCAGTGAAGACCAATAAACCAAAAACGAAAAGCGTTAAGGTTGGGCTTACATATACCATGAAGCCCAGCCCACCAATTACGACTAAAGGCTCACGGAATATTGCTTCCAGTACATTTAGGATACTCCACTCAATTTCTTGTACATCCCCTGTGATGCGAGACATCAGGTCCCCTTTACGGGTTTCGGTGAAATAACCTATTGGTAACAGCATGATCTTCCCGAAGAGCTGGGCACGGATATCACGGATAATTCCATTCCGAACCGGAGCCATGAAGAACAAAGAGAGGTATCTGAAAAGATTTTTAAAAAAGAAAAGCAATACGATTCCTCCACAAATGTAAAGAAGGGCTGCTTCCTTTCCGTTCTCAGCGATCCAATTGCCCAGAGCATAATCCAGATATTGCTGTGCATAGGAAATACTGAAGGAATATTCAGGCGGAGATTGTAACTGAACGGGAGCCCTGTCAAATAAAATCCTTAAAAAAGGGATTATCGAAGGGATGCTGACAACGGTAAAAAAGGCCATCAGCACATTACAAGTAATGTTAAGAACAATATTGGTTTTGTAGGCATAAATATACCGAATCAGGCGCCAGAAGCTATTCATATAAATATCTAAGAGGGGCTTAGAGCTCTTTAATATCTACTCCTTTCAGGAAGCCCGTATGAAAATCTCCTCTTCTAAAGGCTTCGTTCTTCATCAATCGCTGGTGGAAAGGGATCGTAGTTTTTACGCCTTCGATTATAAACTCATCCAGGGCCCGTTCCATTTTAGCGATGCATTCTTCACGGGTTTGAGCACGGCAGATAAGTTTAGCGATCATTGAATCGTAATAGGGAGGTACGGTATATCCTGCATAAGCATGTGTATCTACCCGGACTCCATGCCCTTTAGCGCTATGAAAGGAAGTAATTTTCCCCGGGCTTGGCCTAAAGCCATTGAAAGGATCTTCAGCATTTATTCGACATTCAATAGCATGAAGAGAAGGTTCATAATTTTTTCCGGAAATAGGAATACCCGCAGCGATTTTAATTTGCTCCTTGATCAGATCATGATCAATCACTTCTTCTGTAACGGTATGCTCCACCTGAATACGCGTATTCATTTCCATGAAGTAGAAGTCCCGGTTTTTATCGACTAAGAATTCTACGGTTCCAACACCCTCATATTTTATAGCTTCGCCGATACGGATGGCCGCATTTCCCATTTTTTCCCGTAGTTCCTTAGTCATGAAAGGTGACGGGGATTCCTCCACTAGTTTTTGGTGACGACGTTGAATGGAGCAATCTCTTTCAGAAAGGTGGCAAACACGCCCTTCCTGATCTCCTGCTACCTGGATTTCGATATGGCGAGGTTCTTCTATAAATTTTTCGATATAAATTCCATCATTGGAAAAAGCAGCTTTAGCCTCTTTTCGGGCCAATTCCCAGGCAGAGCTAAACTCACTTTCTTCCCAAACGATGCGCATACCTTTTCCACCGCCACCAGCAGTGGCTTTAAGGATGATTGGATAACCAACTTCTTTAGCGACTTTAAGCCCCTGTTTTACATCTTTGATCAGGCCGTTAGACCCCTGAATAACGGGCACGTTAGCCTTCATAACGGTTTCTTTGGCCGTAATTTTATCCCCCATTTTTTTGATCTGGGAAGGAGTAGGCCCTATGAACTTAATTCCATATTCGGCGGCAACTTCGGCGAAGTCACCGTTTTCAGCCAGAAAACCATAGCCAGGGTGAATGGCATCTGCGTTCGTAATTTCCACAGCGGCCATTATAGAGGGTATATTCAGATAAGAATCTATGGATACAGGCGGCCCTATACAGACAGCCTCGTCCGCAAAGCGTACATGAAGGCTTTCTCTATCGGCAGTTGAATAAACGGCAACCGTTTTTATGCCCATTTCTTTGCAAGTACGAATAATTCGCAATGCAATTTCTCCTCGATTAGCTATCAGGATTTTTTTAAACATTCTCTGCGTCTTAATGAAAAATAGTTCTTTGACAAATTAACCTTACCTTACTACCTTTCTGTCTGTCGTGTAATTTAGCAGAATAATTTAGCTTGGATCGATCAGGAACAACGCCTGATCATATTCTACCGGAGAAGCATCTTCGACAAGTACTTTAACGACTTTTCCGCTCACTTCAGATTCGATTTCGTTGAAAAGTTTCATAGCTTCTACGATACAGACCACATCCCCCGTTTTGATGGTATCCCCTACCTTTGCGTAAGGAGGTTTATCCGGTGATTGAGCTCTGTAAAAAGTTCCTACGATAGGAGATTTGATCGCTACCAGGTGATCTTCATCATTTTTGGAAGCATCCACTGCCGGTTCGTCTTTTTTAGCAGGAGGCTCCTTGGATTCAGCCGGAGCGGCGGCAGGAGCAGGTGCTGCCGCATTTGACGGCTGAGGCATTGCAGTAGAAGTTGGTACGGGAACGATCTGTTGCTGAGGAGCGATAACAGGTTGAACGGAGCTTTTGTTGTACTCTTTGGTACGAATAAGCAGTTCGAATTCTCCTTCTTTCATCTTGAATTCAGAGAGCTCCATTTGATTGACGAGCCTTATCAGCTCTTTTATTTCTTTGAAATTCATATTTTAAGATTTCTGCATCAAAGATAATATTCCCTTCGAGGATATCAAGTTATTCTTTAACTCTTTCCACATAAGCTCCGGTAGCGGTATCGATTTTGACTTTATCTCCTTCATTAACAAACAGAGGAACTTTAACTTCCGCTCCGGTTTCCAGTTTTGCAGGTTTAAGAGTGTTAGTGGCTGTATCTCCTTTCACTCCTGGCTCAGAATAAGTTATTTCAAGAACTACGTACTGAGGCAGTTCAATCGTAAGAGGTACTTCTTTTTCAGCATGGAAGAGGATTTCAATCTCCATTCCTTCCTTAAGGAACTGAGCATTGTCGATCATTTTCTCCTGAATAGAAACTTGATCATAGGTTTCATTGTCCATAAAGTTCAATCCCATATCGTCTGGATATAGATACTGAAACTTTCTTCTTTCAACTCTCACCTCTTTGATCTTATGCCCTGCCGGGAAGGTATTATCTATAACCCTTCCATTGGTAAGACTTTTCAATTTTGTACGAACGAAAGCAGCCCCTTTACCAGGCTTTACGTGAAGGAATTCGACTATAGCGTAGATGTCGTTATTGTGATCAATACACATTCCTTTTCTGATATCCGATGTACTTGCCATTTTATTTTTTTCTTAAATATTTACAATTTGGCGCAAAGATAGAAAAAATTAGCGCATTAATAGGCCCACTTCACCAGACATGTTCCCCAGGTGAATCCTCCTCCAAAAGCGGTAAGGAGGATATTGTCACCTTTTTTAAAATCTTTTTCCCATTCCCATAAGCATAATGGTAAAGTTCCAGCAGTCGTATTTCCGTATTTTTCAATATTAATAATCACTTTTTCAAGAGGAAAATCCAAAGCAGCTGCCACCGAATTGATAATACGTACATTTGCCTGATGGGGAATCATCCATTGGACATCATCATTGGTGAGTTGATTGCGCTCCATAACTTCTTTTACAGTAGAAGACATGCCCTTGATTGCTGCCTTAAAAACGGGCTTCCCATCCTGGTAAACAAAATGCTGCCGCTGGCTAACAGTATCTATCGTTGTTGGGTTCAAAGATCCCCCTGCATCCATATAGAGATACTGACGACCGGAACCGTCTGCCTTAAGAACAGCATCCCAGACCCCAACATTTTCCTCTGTAGGTTCAAGAAGCACAGCTCCTCCCCCATCTCCAAAAATCACGCAGGTGGAACGATCCGTATAATCAATTATGGATGACATCACATCCATCCCAATGACAACTACTTTTTTGTGTGTACCTGATTCTATAAATTTAGAACCGGTAACCAGGCCATAAAGAAAACCAGAACAAGCCGCATTAAGATCAAAACCATAAGCATTGTGTGCTCCAACTTTATCGGCAATAGTATTTGCCGTATCCGGGAAGACCCGGTCACCAGTGATTGTAGCACAAATGATTAGTTCAATATCCTCGGGTTGAGTATTCGTTTTTTCCATCAAACCCTTTAGCATTTCCGCTCCCATGTCAGAGGCCGCTTTGTCTTTATCTTTTAGAATACGACGTTCCTTTATACCTGTTCGGGTCTGGATCCACTCATCATTGGTATCCACCATCGTTTCCAATTCCTGATTGGTGAGGATATAATCAGGCACATAACAATACACTCCTGTTATTGCCGCATGCATACTCATAATTTTCATTTTTTTAGCAAGCTAATCTTATTCGTTTTGAAGGCCGGAAAAAGAAAATAAATTTATTTCTGAATAAAATCTAATAAGTTTATTTCTTTGACAAAAATTTACTGCTCCGCCCAAGTTTTTTTCTATTAGACCTTATTAAAATAAAGCCTAATGATGGGGCGAAATTAGAAAAATTTAATTTAAATTGAGATTTCATGAAATTTATTTGGTTAAGTAAAATAAATTTCTTAAAATAGGAGTTAGAAGTATTAGGTAAGTAGTAGACTTTATTCTGAAATATTTAGATCATTTTTTAATAAAATTCGTTCTTTGACAATTTATGTCAAAGATCTATAAAATTGAAGCGTCATGAGAAATTATCTCGTTTTTATAATTTGCTTCATTCCCCTTTTACTGAATGCTGAAGTACGTTTCTTTAACGGGACGTTTGAACAGGCTCTTGCCCTGTCTGCACGTGAAGGCAAGCCCATATTTGTTTCATTTGAGACCAACTGGTGTGCTCCCTGCAACTGGATGGACCGATACTCCTTTAGTGACGCGGTTCTGTCCGATTACTTAAACTCATTTTACATACCCGTAAAAATTGATGTTGACAAAATGCCTGGCTACCAGATCAAGGAAAAATACCGGGTCAATCTTTTACCAACTTTATTGATCTTAAATACCCGGGGAGGAGTTCTTGAGAGAAGGGAACAAGCAATGGAAGCAGAAGACCTTTTATGGTTGTTAAAAAAACACAACCCAAGTCCTTATAAACCTAAATCAACGGCACCTTCTTCCTACGATTATTATTATCAAGCTCCTCGCCTTTATGATGAT
Source organism: uncultured Saprospiraceae bacterium (assembly GCA_964537285.1). Lineage (GTDB taxonomy): Bacteria > Bacteroidota > Bacteroidia > Chitinophagales > Saprospiraceae > CAZHZT01. Next base: position 9,150 of record CAZHZT010000052.1, read on the forward strand.
GTAGGAAACCTATCCTCTACTGTTTCATATGATATTCCGAAGGTTTATGGGCTTTATGAGGTTGATATGAAGCAGGTTCAATACCGGGGGTTTAGTGTACAGGTGGGTGCATTCGGCCAATATGAAAATGTAGTTCTGGAAATTGAGCGCTTGAAAAAAGAGTTGGGGAATGTAAAAATTCTGGTACATTTCGATCAATACAACCTCAGGCCAATTTACAAAGTGTTGGTAGGTCGTTTTAATAATGAAAAAAATGCAAAATCCTATCTGGCGCGAATCAAGAACAAAGGAATAGACGGGATGGTTAAGTACCTTGATGAGATGCAATCTTAATAGCAACCATGTCAAACACATTATTGATTAAGAATATTCGGTGTCTTGTTCAGGCAGACATTGAAAAAAAGCCTTTTACTGCTGGCCCCTTAAAGGGCCTCAGCATGGATCAACTTCCACAAATTGAAAATGCCTGGCTGCTAATTGAAGATGGTCTGATCAAAGACTATGGCGAAATGGCCACTTGCCCGATGCCTTTTTCCAATATCATCGATGCGGGAGGCAAATTTGTCTTTCCTTGTTGGGTGGATTCGCATACTCATACTGTATTTGCCGAAAGCAGGGAAACCGAGTTTGTATCACGTATCAAGGGGCTTTCTTACGTTGAAATCGCTCAACAGGGTGGCGGCATACTGAACTCTGCCAAAAAGCTGCGAAAATTATCCGAAGAAGTGCTGCTGGAGAGGGCCTATGAACGTGTGCAGAGAATTATCTCTTATGGCACAGGAGCGCTGGAAATAAAAAGTGGTTACGGCCTTGACCTCGACAGTGAGATCAAAATGCTTAGGGTTATTCAACGCTTAAAGCAACTTTGTTCCATTGACATTAAAGCGACCTTTCTGGGAGCCCATGCACTTCCCCTCGATTATAAATCCAGACCTGATGAATATCTGGACATTATGCTGAATGAGGCCCTGCCTCGAATCGTTACCGAAGGCCTGGCAGACTATATCGATATTTTCTGTGAAAAAGGTTTCTTTTCTGAATCCAATACCAATCGAGTACTGGAAGCAGGCTTAAAATACGGCTTGAAAGGAAAAATACATACCAACCAATTCAATAGCATGGGAGGAATTGAAGCCGCTATCCGCCATAATGCCCTCAGTGTAGATCACCTCGAAGTCGTTACTGAAGAAGAAATCGAGGCTTTGAAAAATAGCAACCTAATAGCTGCCTTACTTCCTTCTGCTCCTTTTTTCCTGAATGATCATTTTCCACCGGCCAGGAAGCTTCTGGATGCGGATATACCCGTAGCCCTCGCAACGGATTTCAACCCGGGTTCTTCGCCTTCCTCCCGGATGTCATTTGTATTATCATTGGCCTGCATCAAAATGAAAATGACTCCTGAGGAAGCTATCAATGCAGCAACACGTAATGGTGCTTATGCCTTAGAGCTTCAAGAACAATATGGCAGCATTGAAATAGGAAAGGTGGGAAGCGTAATCATTACCAAACCGATGCCAAGTCTGGCCTATTTACCTTATGCTTTTGGAGATGACCTGATTGAAAGGGTGATTATAAAAGGACAACTAAAGTAAAGAAATGGTTCTAGATGATTTCATTTGGTCGAAATTAATTTGAGAAATCCTTAAACAAGAGTCATCCCGAATTTTCGGAATGGCTCATTTTTTGTAAAACCTTTGCAAGGTTATGTTAATCATTGGATTATCTACTTTTTTCTTGATAAAAAAGTAGCAAAAAATCAAGGCTGTATTCAATTCTTAACGCTTTTTGTCCCGAACTTGATTCGGGACAAAAAGCTAAATTGAATAAGGCCGGTCCTAGAGTATTGTTCTTAAAATGTTTACCAAATGAAATTATCTAGTGCTTCAAGAACTAGACCCAAACTTTTCTTACCAAAGAAAAAGCAAGACTCTTCGAGCAGCTCTGTTTTTATTTAGGGATTAGGCAATTAATAAGCTACCCAAATTTTGCGAAGTAATTTTTTTCTCAGGCTAGGCGGAAAACGTAGGCATAACTTGTCCCGAATGCCTTCGGGACCCAAAGGTACGGCGAGGCTTTCCAACACAGCCTGAGGAAAAAAGGACAAGTAAAATGGGTAGGGTATTATTTTCCTGATCCCTTATGTCAAAGAATGTTATTTATTTACCAAACGGATTAGCGGGCAGACGACCTCTTCCAGAGACACTCCTCCATGCTGAAAAGTATTTCGATAATAATTATTGTAATAATTATAGTTATTCGGATACAGGAAATACCTGTCTTCTTTAGCAAAAATGAAGGTAGAGCTTACATTGGGCTTCGGAAGACCAGCCTTATGCGGTTTTCTGAAATCCAGGACGTCTTTGCGGTCATATTGAAGGTTACGCCCTACTTTATACCTTAAATTTGTGGTAGTTTCTCTATCTCCGATTACTCTGGCTGGCGTTTTCACCCTGATTGTTCCATGATCCGTTGTAATAAATAAGCGTACTTCTCTTTCTGCCATCTTCTGAAGGGTACTCCAAAGGGGAGAGTTCATGAACCAGGACTTAGTAAGAGACCTGTATGCCTTTTCATCGCCAGCTAATTCTTTAAGTACCTCCATTTCCGTTCTCGCATGTGAGAGCATATCGATGAAGTTGTATACAATGACCGCGAAATCGTTATTCAGCAGGTTCAAGGCATTATCATTCAGGTTTTTGGCATGATTGACATTAGTGACTTTAACATAGTCGTGTCGAATATTTTTCCTGAAGATGCGGTCGATATGTTCTGTTAGCAAATCATGCTCGTGCAGGTTTTTCCCACCTTGTTCATTATCATTTTTCCACCATTCGGGATAATACTTTTCAATCTCTGAAGGAAGAAGGCCGGCGAAAATAGCATTTCTGCTGTATTGTGTCGAAGTTGGTAAAATGCTGAAAAAAGCATCTTCAGACTCCACCCGGAACAAAGTCGAGATAATAGGCTCAATGGTTTTCCATTGATCATATCTAAAGTTATCCAGTAATACCAATACCGTTGGTACCTCTTCGGAGACATAAGGAAAAACTTTGTGTCTCAGAAGATTGTAAGACATGATAGGAGTATCTTCACTGTCATCCAGCCAGTCCAGATAATTTTTTGATAGGTATTTAAAAAAGCCGGCGTTTGCTTCACTTTTTTGCATAGACAGGATGTCGGCCATTTCTTCTGTACTGGACTCATCGAGTTTTAGCTCCCAATAAATGATTTGACGATAAATATCTACCCATTCCTGATAATCCAGGCCGCTATTGATTTGCATCAGGATCTGACGAAATTGCTGTTGATAGTCGGAAGTTGTTTTTTCCCTAACCAGACGTTCATTATCAACAATCTTTTTCAGTGTTAGTAAGATTTGATTAGGGTTTACGGGCTTGATAAGATAATCCGTAATTTGTGCCCCGATCGCTTCTTCCATTATATGTTCCGCCTCATTTTTAGTTATCATAACTACGGGGAGATGAGGGCGTATCTCTTTAATCTTTGCAAGTGTTTCAAGGCCGGTCAACCCAGGCATAGACTCATCGAGAAAGACAACATCCAGGTCATTCACATCCTCACATTCCTCTATAGCGTCATGACCATTTGTTACCGTGATGACATCATAGCCTTTTTTTCTCAGAAACATTAATTGGGGCTTTAAGAGATCAATTTCATCGTCAGCCCATAAGATTTTTATTTCACTCATTCAATAGATGGATTTTCAAAAAAATTATAAATCATGAAGAAAAGCGTTCAATCCAAACGAAGTTCAGGAAAAAAATATTTTCTTTGACATTAAACTGCAAAATACAGAATTTTGATCAACAAGAAAAAGATATTCAACGATCCGGTATATGGTTTCATTAGTATTCCTTACGGAATTATTTTCGATCTGATCGAACACCCCTACTTTCAGCGCCTCAGGCGTATAAAGCAGGTCGGCCTGACGCACTATGTATATCCAGGTGCCTTACACACCAGATTCCATCATGCATTAGGGGCCCTCCATCTGATGACAGAAGCCATTGACGTTCTACGTTCAAAAGACATTCCAATTTCTGATGAAGAAGCGCGGGCGGTATCCATTGCCATACTGCTTCATGATATTGGCCACGGACCATTTTCCCATGCACTGGAAAATACATTGATCGATGTTTCTCATGAGTACCTTTCCTTGATGTTTATGAATGAGCTGAATACGTATTTTGGCGGGAAACTGGACCTGGCATTAAGGATATTCCAGGACAGCTACCCCAAAAAGTTTCTTCACCAACTGGTTTCCAGCCAATTAGACATGGACAGGATGGATTACCTTAACCGGGATAGCTTTTATACAGGCGTTTCTGAAGGGGTTATTGGATATGATCGAATAATAAAAATGCTATCGGTGCGAAATGAAGAGCTGGTAGTTGAAGAAAAGGGCATTTATTCTATTGAAAAGTTCCTAATTGCGAGACGTTTGATGTATTGGCAAGTTTATCTTCATAAAACCGCCCTGGCAGCCGAGCAAATGCTCATCCGGGCTTTAAAGCGGGCAAAATTCCTTGCTCAGGCCGGCGAGAAACTCCCGGTTTCAGAAAGCCTTCGCTTTTTTCTTGAAAGCCCTGTGCAGGAGCGCCAGAAAGACATCGGAAAAATGCTTTATCAGTTTAGCCTGCTGGATGACGTTGATATCATGGCAGCACTAAAAGCATTTATGAACCATGAAGACTTTGTATTATCGTACCTGTCTAAGGCTATTGTCAATAGAAGATTATTCCGTATCGAACTAAAAGATGAAGCGTTTGAAAGTGACTATGAGGCTCAAGTTCGTCAAAAGATCGGAAACCACTTCCAACTAACCGACGAAGCGCTCTCCTTTTTGGTCATTAAAGGGAAGGAAACAAATATGACTTACAGCAAATCAAAAAATGAGATCAGCATTTTGATGAAGAGCGGTAAGGTAAAGCCCATGTCAGAAATTTCGGATCATGGCATAGAATCAAAAATTATAACAAAGTATTATTTGTGTTATCCCAAAAATATCTCCTAAATTTGTGAATCAAATCAAAACATGAGAAAACATACTTCTTCCATTTTTAATACAAAACCAACAAACGCTTTATGAACAATTTTAAATTACTTTTAGCAGTAGCGTTTATTTTTAGCTTCACCTTTGCACAAGCACAAGATTTGACACCTCCAAACGGAGAACCAGGTAAGTGTTATGCAAAATGCCTTATTCCTGATGAATACGAAACGGTCACCGAGCGTGTTCTGGTAAGGGCTGCTTCTTCTCGAGTTGAAGTCGTGCCAGCTGAATATGAAACAGTTACTGAGCAAGTACTCGCAAAACCTGAATCAAGACGCCTGATTCCTGTGCCAGCTGAATACGAAACCGTTACCGAGCAAGTACTTCTAAAGGCAGAATCAAAACGCCTGGTTATTGTTCCTGCTGAATACGAAACCGTTACCGAGCAAGTGCTTGTTAAAGAAGAATCAAAGCGACTAATCGCAGTACCTGCTGAATACGAAAATGTTACAGAAGAATATATCGTTAAAGAAGCTTCTACACGTATAGAAAGAGTACCTGCTGAATACGAAACGGTTACCGAGCAGGTAGAAGTTCAGCCGGCTACTACTCGCTGGGAAAAACGTAAATCTGATGCCAACTGCCTTTCTGCTGATCCGGAAGACTGCTTGATCTGGTGTCTTATCGAGGTACCTGCGGAGTATAAAACAGTTACTAAAAGAGTTAGAAAAGGTTGCCCTGCCGGTTACACAGACAATGGAGATGACTGTACGCGCGTTGTGGACATCCCTGCCGAAAAAGGAACACGTCAGGTGAGAAAAGTAAAATCCCCTGAAGCTACTCGCGAAGAAATCATCCCTGCTGAGTACAAAACCATTACGAAACAAGTGGTTAAAACGCCAGCAACTACTCGTGAAGAAATCATCCCTGCTGAATATCAGACGGTGACAAAAACAATCGTTAAAACGCCTCCTTCTACTCGTGAAGAAATCATCCCTGCGGAGTATAAAACAGTTACCAAGCGTGTTGTAAAAACGCCAGCTACTACTAAAGAAATTGATGTTCCTGCTCAATACGAAGAGGTGACTAAGCGCCGCCTGGTAAAAAAAGGTGGCTATACAGAATGGAGAGAAGTCGTTTGCCAGGATAGAATCGACTCTCAGTTGGTGCGCAAAGTTCAGCGTGCTCTTGCAGATAGAGGTTATGATCCGGGCCCAATTGATAATATCATGGGAGCACGCACGAAAGCTGCTCTAACGAAATTCCAGAAAGATAAAGGTCTTCCTGTAGGTAACCTTGATTATGAGACGCTAAAAGCACTGGGTATAAAAATCTAGGTTTCTGACTTGCATTAAGCAAGCTAAAGCTTAAAACATGAGTCATCCCGAAAATTCGGGATGACTCATGTTTTTTTTATTTTATCCTATCGCTTTGAAAACCATTTAAGGGGGTTAGTTTGTTGTAAGCTCTGTTCATTACAAAAACAGAGGATGAAAAAAGAATATATTCTACTTTTTATACTAGCGTTGATTCAATTCACGCATATCATTGATTTCATGATCATTATGCCGTTAGGTAAGCAGTTCATGGAATTATTCGACATTTCGCCCCAACAATTCAGCTTCATTGTTTCTTCTTACGCCATTAGTGCCTTTTTGATGGGTTTACTAAGCGCTTCTGTCATAGACAGGTTTGATCGAAAAACAGCGCTACTATTTGTATACGCCGGATTTACTGTAGGCACTTTAGCCTGTTCTATTGCGCCTGGTTATTGGTTTTTCTTAGGAGCAAGGAGTTTAGCAGGAGCATTTGGAGGGATCTTAGCTGCATTAATTTTCTCTATTATTGGCGACGTAATTCCCTACGAAAGAAGATCCCGGGCAACGGGTATAGTGATGACTGCTTTTTCTGCAGCTTCTGTGGCTGGTGTGCCGGCCGGCATATTTCTGGCGGCCCAATTTGGATGGCGGATGCCTTTCATTGTAATTGGGGTGCTGGGTATCATCATTACCACATTGATTTTCATTCAAGTGCCTTCTATGAAGGGGCATTTAGAAAACGTATCCCGTCAATATAGCCCAATAGGAGTTTACAAAGCCATTTTAAAGGATAACAACCAGCTATGGGCTTTACTTTTTACCGTGATTCTTATGATGGGGCATTTTACTATTATTCCCTTCATTGCTCCATATATGCAGTTTAACATAGGATTCTCTGATTTTCAGGTCACATATATCTATGCAATAGGAGGAGCATTGACGGCTTTTTTACTTCCCGCCTTTGGATGGATAGCCGATCGTATTGGCAACGCCTTGGTATTTAGTGTTGCGAGTTTTCTGGCTTTGTTTTCAATATTTGCCATCACAAACCTACCTCAGGTCTCAATACCGGTAGCTCTTTTGGCAACTTCTTCCTTTTTTATAGTAGCCAGTGGAAGATCTGTTCCGGCAACCACCATGGTAACCTCCGTGGTCAAACCTGAGAACAGGGGGAGTTTTATGAGTGTACGTTCATCTATTAACCAACTTGCACTAGGCCTTGCCTCAGCATTGGCGGGAATGATCGTAATTGAAAAAGACGGTAACCTTTTGAATTATCCAATAGTCGGCTACATTGCAATAGGTATGAGCTCTTTAGCGATACTAGTTGCATGGCGCCTGAAAGCCATATCTTAGTATAAACAAGAGACATGAGTCCATGAGTCATTCCGAAAATTCGGAATAACTCATGTTTTACCTTAAGACTGTTTATTTTTTACTTTTTCCCAAAGGCTATCAATGAGTTGGCGGCTAATTTTGTAAGAATACTGAAACAGGCTGTGATCATTAATAGGTCTGACAAACCTCGTTTTCTCTCCAGAAGGACCTTCGGATTCCTGTTGTTTCCCTTTAGAAAGATCGTTGGTCATATCCCCCAGAGCATTATTGATATGCTCTGGACGAAGTTTTCCATCTTTTATAAATTGCTGGACCTCATCGAACATTTTAATAACCTCACCTCTGTTAATTTTTAAGGGCGGTAGCCTGAATTCTTGCTTCTTATCGCCAATCAGTTCATAACTTTTCCCAAAAATAATCTGGTTTTCAGGTAGGCCAACCTCTTTATAACCTAGTAGCATTGGCGGAATACGAGCGATCAGATCTTTGTTATTGATATGCAAGTAGGTTCTATCGGCCCAAAAGTGATTAAAAGCATTGGCAAACACTGCATCTCCCACTAAAGGAGAACCATATAGATAAATCCCATTGACGGAAAGAAAACCTTCTTCAGCCAGTTTATAAGCGAATAATTGAGCCAAAGCACCTCCCAGGCTATGCCCCATGACATAAACTCTACGGTCTTTACCATTTGCAAGCATTATTTCCAGTATATCCTTCTTTACATATTGGAATGCTTCATTAAACCCATTGTGAATTTCACCCTCAAAATCTTCAGATGGCGTTCTTACAAACTTAAGATCCTGAACTAAATCCTTTAAATTACTTGTTCCTCTGAAACAAAGCACAACATAATCGGGGAAAATAGCCACAAAAGCCTGAGTATCCCAGGTTTTGTCTTCAATCCAGTGGAAGGCTTTTTCGCCGAGGCCCCAATATTTCAGTTGAGCTTCTACGTATTCAGGTTCGTAGTAAGCTAATTCAGAGAAATGAGCAAAGCGCAGTGCTTTTGCAAATGAATAGGTCGATTGCTCGAATTCAAACTTGAAAATATTGGAAAGAAGGACTTTATCCATTTCGTAACGAAAATCGTTGACTTTTTTACCGACTTCCCGTAGTTGTTCTACAGAGCTTAAGTTACGCTCTTCACCAGGCCAGTTGAAAATGGACTTTGTACCAGAACCTCCTTTAAGTTCATATCGCTCAGGAAGCTGGCTACGAATAAGAAAATTGGGTACATAGGGTCTTTGCTCTGCTTTTCCTAAGGTTACGCCCAAAGGAAGGGCATACTTTTCAATCCACTCTTCAATATTTAAAGGTTCATGTTCATGGCTTTTCTTCGGAACTGAATTATCCGTGTTGATAACCAGATACGAATAAGCGCTTTGAAACATTTCTTCTTGATTAAAATTTTCTTTTAGAAGTCTTTTGTACAAAAGAAGGGTTTCTGCTAAAGCAGGCTCTGAGCTGCGCAAATCAAGCAGGTAGGCATCCTGATTGGTTGCATCCAAAAAACAATACACGGCGGTTTTAAAAGAAGAATAATCCATTGGAGTTATTGATGATAATTACACCAATTAAACTTCTCAGAACAAATTATCCGCTCTATAGAGCTCCCGGAACCTAGCTCAAACAGTGAAGGAGCAGAAGTGATCATTGAAACGGAAGGGTCTGTTTTTAATGAGTTCCTCGAACAATCGCTCTATGTTGTTTATACTACTACAGATGGCGATGATGGCTGGGTTGAACTTTACGATAAAAAGGGAAATGCCCTGGGTTTCTGCCGGACATTCATAGAGCTTGTTGAATTTGGACCTAAAGATTTTATCCGTGGATTTACTGAAAACTTTGGATTGCCGGATGATTTGGAGTCAAGAACGGACGATTCCATTTTTGATTGGGGAGCCTGAATAATAGGCTTGTTCTGCAGAAGCAGAACAAGCCTATTAAAAAACTTCGATTAAAACCTTTGAACCTATCAATCCTTTTCCTAATTTTGTGAATCATGCTTAGAAACAAGCACGGCCATCCTATCGTATAAAATAATTATCGCTTTTCACAGGCAGTTATACTCCATAGGTTATCAAAGAATTAAGACCAAAAGAGGTTTCGCAAGATGAATGAGAAAACTAAACATGAAATAGGAAAATTATCATATAAAAACGGTGCAACGAGAGGAACTTATACATTAAATTGCAATTTAATAAACTCCGCTAGTATTTCGTTTACCTTGCTTGATGAATCTGGCCGTGTTCACTGGCAAGAGAAATCACCTCAAGCTCCGGGTCCGTCATCAATTGAGCTGAACATCCCTTCGTCCTTGAAGAAAGGTAGTTACAACCTTTGGATAGATGTAGAAGGCCAGGTAAAGATTCGTTCCCTTACTATTAATGGTGATTCTAATGAAGGATTATTAGAAAGAATTAAAAAGCTTTTTTCTTAAGTACTCTGTAACCTACCCATGTCAATTTTTTATAATTTCTCCTAATCAAAACACTCTATTGGCTCCCCTTCTTGATCAAGCTCAGTTCCGAACCAAACCATAGCAAAATTTCCATAAATGCCTACTCCAATGGCATTCCACTGTTTATCTTTCCAAATCCCTCTGTTAATAACTACTTCATTGTGAAGCCTGCTGCTTTTCCAGTTAAAAAAAGCATTTTGCGCATTCATTGGGTAGGTGGAAGCAGTAGCAATTTCAAAGCCATAACCATTGTAAGAAGTCATCTCTTTGGGTTTATCCCACATACATTTCGCCCGGCTATGGTCAGGCGTGTAACAGCAGCTACTCCAATCACCTTTTTTGGACCAACTATGCAGATTACATCCATTTTTTAAATGGGGCTGGTTATTTTGTAAGTCTATACAATGTTGCTGAGCGACAAAAGTAAGCGATTTGGATAATGGAATGTTGGGGAGGCCTTTCGATTTTCTGTATTCATCAATAGCCTTGTAAAGTTCCATTTCTTCCTGACTTACGCAAATTTCTTCTTCAAACTGAAGAGGTTTTTCATTACAAGGTTGCTCAAGTATTGAAAAGAGACCAAGAATAATGGCAATAAAAATATTCATAAAAATATGTTTGGGTTAATTACCCCAAGTTAACGCTCCCGGCTCGTCTTAAATTATATCGATAGTGGATGAACAGGCCGTTAGGCCTGCTTTAAGGGCTTCCTAAATTAATTTCGACCAAATGAAATCATCTGGAACCATTTTAGTGATGGTAAAGTAAGGCTGATGAAAACCTTGAGTGATTACACGCTCACCATTTTGAATCGTTGTTACAGCGATCTCTCCCAATGTCCAGTCTATTTTCATAGAAGTTCCCTGGAAAGATTCTCCTGCAGAAGCAATCACTTCAGGACTAACAGATTGCGCATTTAAGACCACAGCACTAATAATTGTGAAAATAAAAGTTAAAGTTTTCTTCATGATAATTGATTTTGAAGTTATTATTTGACTGTTATTAAGAATAAAGTTTATTGAAGATCTAAATTTCCATTCATATATTTTAAATTATATTTAGGGATCAGGAAAATAATACCCTACCCATTTTACTTGTCCTTTTTTCCTCAGGCTGTGTTGGAAAGCCTCGCCGTACCTTTGGGTCCCGAAGGCATTCGGGACAAGTTATGCCTACGTTTTCCGCCTAGCCTGAGAAAAAAATTACTTCGCAAAATTTGGGTAGCTTATTAATTGCCTAATCCCTTAAATCGATTTATACGCCAGCCCTTGTTTGTTTTATTCAGATGAAGGTCATAGGTTCCAACAAATTCCCTGGTATGACCATTAGTGGCCGCTTTTTTTAAAATGGGTAGCCGTCGCATAAGCAAAAACAAGCGCCTCATCGTCTTTGGTTTTTACCAGGTAATTTCCTGCAAGGTGATTCACAGCATCCAAGCCATCAAACCCCTTTTCCCACATTACACAAATTTCTTTTGCAGTAGTATCGATGGCCTCTCCTCCTAGCGAAGACATATCGAGGTGCACATTTTCTGTGAACACCTCATTCTGCAAACCCAACCAATCCTGATCGTCGGTAAAAATAAAAAGCTTATTTACGATTTCAATAATTTCTTCTCTCGTAGTCATCTTGTTGAGTTTAAATATTATCTTTGAAATAAGTAGTTCACGGAAATAAACTGTATAAACTATCGATTCCCTTGGCAGGAAGGTTTTTGAGTTGGAGATCGACACTTTTTTGGGATTTTTCGAAGAAAAATCCCAAAAAAGTGTCGATCTCCAAACGAAAAATGCTTCTACAGCGGGCAAAGATTATTTATATAGTCTATTTCCGTGAACTACTTAAACAGGCTTGCAAGATCTTAAAATTGTCTAATTTTTCGAAAAATAGCAAAAAATCATCAACATTGAAAGAGCGTAAAGTAACTTTATGCTTTCAACTTTCACATTTTCAACTCGATAACCTATGTCTGTAACATCTATTCATTCTACTTCGTCTCATGCTCTTATTCGTTCCTGGCAAGCATTCCTTAATGGGCAAGGCTTTTCAGCTGTTTCTGCTGACGGATACTGGGGCAATCATACTATTACAGCTACCAAAGCTTTTCAGAAAGCCAATAACTTAACCGCTGATGGGATTGTAGGCCCTGACAGCTCCTCTATCCCAGGTGTTGGCCATTGTGACCGCAGTGTTTTTAATGGTTCAGCTGATGAGCTAAAAACTTTTTGGGAGAAGCATGCTGTTTAAAATAAAGCCATGAGGCATTTCACTTTTTTCACTTACAACAAAGACTTTGACACTTTTGGTACACAACATTTGGTAGTGCTAGGTATAAGCTTTTTTCTGTGCATAGCTCTCCCCTACTTCGCTAAGCATAACCTTAGTGCTAAGCGACAGCTTTGGCTCTCACGGATTATGGCGCTATGGATCTCTTTTGGGGCTTTTAATTACATCTTTATTCTACTTCTGCTGGGCGATTTTAACTATAAAACCGACCTGCCATTTGATGTTTGTAATTTTACTGCTGCTATTCTGCCTTTTATCATGTGGAAGCCAACAAAACGGGTGCATGAAATACTCTATTTCTGGATATTAGCCGGAACCATGCAAGGCATTATTACTCCGCATTTGTATAATGGCTTTCCAAATTTTATTTTCATAAAATATTGGACAGTTCATGGTGGTTTAGTGGTTTATGCGATTTATATCACCTATGTTTTTGGGTTTAAGCCCACTATAAGAAGCATTTGGAAAGCATTTATACTGCTTCTAGGGTATTTAGTAGTGATCTATTTTATCAACTTGCTTTTGGGGTCAAACTATGCCTATGTGGTTCACAAACCGCCGACTTCTTCAGTGTTAGATTATTTTGGACCCTGGCCGGTGTATATTTTTGTAGGGGCTACACTTGGGCTTCTGTTATTTTTTATAGTGTACGCACCATTAGAATTGAAGAAAAAATAGTTCTTTGACAAATTGTGTGGATATCCAAAAAGTAAAATGGGATAGTAGACTTTATTCTGAAATAGTTGTTATATTACAAAAATGAAGCGCACATTCCCCATCTTCCGTCAACATGATCAGACCGACTGCGGCCCGGTCTGCCTGAAAATGATCACAGCATTTTTGGGGCAATTTTATACTTTGGAAAACTTACGGGAGCTTTGTCAAGTCAATAAAGAAGGGGTTTCCTTGTATGCGCTTCGCGAAGCAGCAGAGCAAATTGGCTTTGAAACTCTAAGCATAAAAGTCCCCTACACTTCCACTTCAGAAGAGCTACCCGCTCTCCTGTCGGTACCTATACCTTGCATTGCTTATTGGCAGGGTAAACATTTTTTAGTGGTATACAAAGTCAGTAAGAAATTTGTATGGGTAGCCGACCCTGCGAAAGGGAAGCTTAAGCTAAAACGCAAGATATTCGAACAAGGATGGCTTAGTAAGGATGGCCAGGGAACGCTGTTGCTTTTAGAACCCACTGCTCATTTCCCAAAAATTTCAGAAGAAAAAAAAGAAAGGCATGGATGGGGCACCTTGCTTACCTACTTTTCCGCTTACCGAAAGCCGATTAGTTTTTTAATAATCGGATTACTGATAACCAGCTTGATACAACTCATCCTTCCCTTTCTCACCCAAGCCATCGTAGATATTGGGATCGAGCAGAGGGATATCAACTTTATTTATCTTATTCTGCTTGGGCAGATCATGTTATTTAGCAGCTATATTATTGCTTCAGCACTTCAAAACTGGCTATTGCTTCAATTAGGTACCCGGATAAATGTTTCCATGATTGCCCATTACATCGTCAAACTCACCAGATTACCTATGCGTTTTTTTGATCAGCGCCACATTGGAGATCTCATACAACGAATCAGCGACCACGCCCGGATTGAAGATTTTTTGACGCATGTTGGCCTGACCACCTTGTTCTCTATTTTTACATTTTTGGCTTTTTCTATCGTGCTGTTCATTTACGATCTAAGCATTTTTCTGGTATTTCTCACCGGAATATTCCTTTATCTTGGATGGATATTTCTCTTTTTAAAACGCCGAAAAACCGTGGATTACGAGCAATTTCAGCACCTCTCCGACCACCAGAACAGCTTGATCGAGATCATTCGGGGAATGCCGGATATTAAGCTTCAGGGCAGTGAAGAGCAACGGCAGCAAAAATGGATACGCATACAAACCGCTCTTTTTAAAACCAATTTAAAATTATTGTCCCTAAACCAGTTTCAGGAAGGAGGCGCTTATTTGATCAATCAATTAAAGGACGTAACCATAACCGTTATAGCAGCCCAAGGTGTCATTAGAGGAAAGCTAACATTAGGAATGCTTCTTTCCATTCAATACATCATAGGCCAGTTAAACAGTCCTTTATTGAGGATGGTCAATTTCATTCAATCTGCTCAGGATGCCCGGATTAGCCTGGAACGATTAGCGGAAGTGCATAATAAAAAGGAAGAACTTACCAATAACGAAAGTACTCCTCTTAACATTAATCACCCTGTAGATATAAAACTAGAGGATCTGCAATTCTCATATTACCGCGCTGATGTCCCGGTGCTTCAGAATATAAACCTCATTATTCCGGCAGGTAAGATAACAGCTTTTGTAGGTCAAAGTGGAAGTGGAAAAACTACTTTAGCCAAACTCATCCTTGGTTTTTACAAGCCCGATGAAGGGCAAATTAAAATAGGCAATCAACCGCTAAAAAATATCTCTCCAGGTCAATGGCGTAAACATTGTGGGGCAGTACTTCAAAACGGATTCATTTTTTCCGATACAATCGCCTCCAATATCGCCGAAGGGCAAATATTGAACATGCAAAAGATCCACAAAGCTCTTGAAGTGGCCCATATTGATGAATTTATAAATACCCTCCCTCAAGGCCCCAATACCCTCACTGGAGAAAAGGGTATTCAGCTTAGCCAGGGGCAACAACAGCGGCTTCTGATTGCTCGTGCAGTATACAAAAATCCATCCTACCTCATCTTTGACGAAGCCACCAATGCCTTAGACAGCATCAGCGAGCAACAAATCATTCAAAACCTGAAAAAATTCTTTGCCGGCAAAACGGTCATTATCATTGCCCACCGCTTGAGTACCATTCGTGATGCCGATCAGATTGTCGTGATCAAGGATGGACAGATCGCGGAGATTGGGCAGCATGAGGCACTATTAAATAATCATGGGCACTATGCAGAATTGGTGAGGGAACAAGTAACGGTAAACGGGGAACGGTAAACGGGGAACGAGGATTTTTGAGTGGCTCGGATTTCAAATCCTCGCGAGCGAACTGCATTCGCTTGCGAGGATTTGCAATCCGAGCGCTTCGGGCCAAAGGCTTGGTGCGTTATGGAACAAGTTTTTATTCTAGTGCTTCAAGAACTAAATCCTTGACACTTTCTTCATTTAATTACCATCTCTTCAAATCCTCCCATTCAAAACGCCATTCAGGCGTAGAAAGGCTATTGCGATTACCCGACCTGTACCAGGGGCTTAGCTGTTCTTCCGTTGGATTTTTTAGCACATGGATTTCCTGAGCAGGCATATAGCTTTGCAATAACAAGAAACACTTCTCCCCTGACTCCGGGTTGACGGCCATATCAGCCACAATAACGGCGTGCCCGGGGCTGCCTCCCTGGATAAAAACATCGCCAATCCTCATTTCCTCCACAGGTACTTTTTGGAGTTCTTTTGACAACGACAAGGTGCCGGCATACATAAAAATCACATCCATATACGATCGGAAAGTTTGGTAAGAATCATTAGGACTTGCTTTGCGTTCCCACCAGGTCTTATTGCCGCTTACTTTGAGGCGATCCCCCTTGCGCCAGCGTGAATAGTCCATGCGGAAGCCATTGGTCAGGTTAAAATGAATATCATCGATTTTATTGGAGGCCAATAGATACTCAGCGCGGAGGCGCATGATAGCATCAGCACATTGCTGCAAATCTTTGCTACCCACATCAATGTCTACTACCGCAGCATGCACATTTTGGTTGCCTTTTAAAGAACCATTGTACAAGTATACCGGAGCGTTGGGCTCTTTTAAGGGTAATGTACGCAGGTAAGCACCGAAAGAATTGTTTTCAACCGGTATTCTTTCAAAACCTGGTGGAGGAGCGAAGCGGGTTTGGATGGTGTTTCCCAAGGTATTGGTGATGAGCACTTTTTTAGGTATTTCGGTAACCTCTTCTGTTGGATTTGAGCTTTCCTCATTTGGAGTTGGATTGCAGGCGTAAACGAAAACTAAGAGAAGCAGGATTGATAAAGATTGACCAGGATTGATCAGGATTGTTTTTTTCATAATTCAGCATTGTAATTTATGCTCACCTAAAACGCAATGAATGTCTTTTCTATTTGGTTGGTCTAAGAAAAAAAGTGAAATAAAAAATCCCGTTCTTTGACAAATTGTGTGGAACTTCAAAATTTATGTCAAAGAACTAAAAATCCAAAACCTATTTGATAACGTAAATATGATATTCGGTTCTAGATGATTTCATTTGGTAAACGTTTTTAGAACAAAAAGCAGGCCTAACGGCCTTCTTTAAAGACTTCCAAAATTAATTTCGACCAAATGAAATCATCTAGAGCCTGCTATTCAATCATTTTAAAAAACATTTCATTATGAGATTGCTTCTCTTTATCGCTTTTCTGGGCATAACTTCAGCTTTAAACGCTCAAACGAGCGTAAACTTCACACTTCGCAATAATTCTCTTTCTTCTATTTATCTGGAAATACCGGGCGTAATGAACCCCAATTTATCCCCCATGTCCAATAGTGGCGTTGGATTAAAGGTTGGGCAAAAAATATTTTTCTTTGAAGGGAAAAAGAAGTTTTTGTTGCTAGAGGTGACGAAGAAGTATGCGGGGAAGAAAGTGGTGGTAAATGAGTTGATTAGGGAAAGAAGGAAGGAGTTGGGGTTGAAGAAATGATAAAAAAAGTACCTATGCCCACTAGGTACTTTTTTTATCATTTCTTCCAGTTAGTGGAATTACTCTTTTACCACTAGTTCCTCAGAACCTTTTTCAAAGATCAGGCGTACTTTATCGCCCTTTTTAAGAGAGTGTTTTTTAAGGCCGGCCATTACGCCATCCACGATGACGCTCCAGTCTTGTCCGTCCTGATTTTAATGATTGTTCCTATATTTTGAAACCGGGTGTTGTTCATATAAAATTATTTCAATTTTCGGTCAAGGGGTAAAGGTCAATGGTTAACGAATTTCAAATTATGTTTTGAAGTTGGAGATCTCAACTGGGAAACCTATCCCGTTAACCATTGGTCGTTTTGTCCTTACCTGCAAAAAAAGCTTTTAGAGCGGTGTATGTAATATCCTTCCTAATCATAGGAAACATCTGCATGTTGAATGCTTCGCCAGGCACAATATTAGTAGCAAAGAAATAAACATGGGTATTTTTTTTCTACGAACCCTACAAACCAGCCGTTGTTATTTCCTTCCCGGATAGACCAGCCGGTTTTTCCACTGATTTTGTAATCTGGCGTCTCTTCAATTACAATCAATTTCTTCGCAATTTGCTCCGTCCTTTTTGAAATAGGTAACTTTGAATGGTAAAATCGTTTTAAAAAGTCAATTTGCTGGAATTGCGAAATTTGAGAGCTCCCCTGCAACCAAAACATGTCAATATTGCTGGAATCCAACTGCATGTTTCCATATTTGAACTTATCCAGATGTTCTTTCATTCGTTCGGGGCCAATTTTCCTGGCCACTTCCTGATAACAAGGAACGCAAGACAAATGGAAGGCTTGCTTAAAGATCAGATCTTGTTCCCAATCCTTGATCCGGCGCTTTTGACCATCCCATTTGAAGAGTGTACTATCATTTTCCACTACACCCGTTTCAAGCGCAATGATGGAGTTCGTAATTTTGAAAGTAGAAGCCGGCAGAAAGCCTTTCTTGGCCCATTCGAAATCATTGGAATAGTAAATATCTTCCCGTTCTTTAAGGTCGTAAAGCAATATAGAACCCATGACTTGAGCAGAATCGAGAATTTCTTGAAAAATCGGGGCAACTACAAGCCTTTCTTTTTCTGAATCCCGGGTTTCATTCGTGGTAGGTGTTTCCTTATTTGCACAGCTCCAAGCTGAAAGAAAAGATAAAAAAATCAACAACTTTACCGTTCTCATAGAGCTACGTTTATTCAAGGCCATCCCATGCGGTCATACCTTCCGATGATTTAATTTGCAAGATTGCATACAAAGCAGCAATTCCAAATAAGCCTAGTAATGATTGCAGTATCCCTACTCCTAAAGAAAGGTTAATAATAAAGGAAGCCAGGCTGGTAATGACAAAGCCGTAGAAGCCCAGTTTTTTCCATTGCAATAACATTATTGCAAAAATAACATTGAGCAGGCTAAGGCCTGCAATAATCCAAACGATGAATTGTGAATTGGGGTTGGGTAAAGTATCGGCAATAACACCAGAAAAAGCCAGGTATGAAAGCGTAATTATGCCATTTATGACGACCATAAAGATAAGCCAGGCGGAAACACAACCGTGCCGCTTTTTGGGATGATAAGATTGGTTTTCTTCGAAATTGTCTAGTATTTCTGACATTGGAATTCAAGGTTTTGATTAAAAATTAGGTATCAATTTTTTACTGGAATGCTTGTCCGGCTGTCGACGGTCCAGGACTCTCCATAAATCGATTCATAAGTGATTTTCATGGAAAGACTATCATGGTTGAGCACCTCGTATAGTTTTCTCATGCCCTCCAGTGTGTTTGGAGGTAGTCCCATTTCAATAACAGTTGATGCATCCGCAGCTTGAATTAAAGGGATTTCTTTCTGGGATGGAATTAACTGTCCGATAACAAGATTAGAATGAAAATACCATACAGAATCTTCTAACAGATTCGTGTCATCAACATAATCAACCAAATCGTGAAACACCTCTCCGTCAGGCGCTTTTATCTCTATTGCTTTTATAAAAGCTGGCCCTACGCCCTCATTTTTTAGAATATAGGAATAATCAAGTGAGCCTCCTCGTTGATTCCCCAAGCTCAAATGCGGATAAACGGACATAAACTGTTGTTTTCGAATTAAATTGGTCTGGAAGATAAAAACACAAAGGGTCATTAAACTTACCAGGATAGCGCATAAGCTCATGAGCTTGTCACTTGTCCAAAATCCTTTTCCGGAATACATATTCAATGAATTGCAACTTGTACTAATTATAGTTCTTTGACATAAATTGTGAGAAATGGAACTTCAAAATGATAAACCTTTCAGCCATAAGGGCATTCAAGGCGTATCATTTTGAAGTTCCACACAATTTGTCAAAAGAACGATATTTCCAGCAGCGATCCTCGCTTTTCTCATTTCCTATGCTGTTTCTCCAAACTTGAAATAATATCAGTATTCTTTACCAAAAAAGCTGTAAAGACATCGCTAGCCTTTGAAGTAATAAATGAAAACGAATGCGTAGTGTCATATCCTATGAAAACATCAATATGATTTCCTATGATCTTACTCCCTGTATCTCCGGCGAAGAATAGCCCATTGTGTTTAGTGATTTCCCCATTGCTATTTTTATAGGCGACGCCTTCGGCCTCCGGTACGTAGATGACTGAACCGTAAGGGATAACATTGGGATCTACGGCAATGGTTTTATAGGGTATAAGATGGTATCCTTTTACGCCGAGTCCGAATTGGGCTTCCGTTGGCGCCCATAAGACTTTGCCCGTTTTTTCATATCCATCATACGATTGATACTTTTCACAGTTTCGGCAATCGTTTTGTAAGTTTTTTGACCTGCCCGCATAGTTGAGCACATAAATCTCTTCATTCTTTTTTATGGCTACAGTTCCCTCGATAGCTGCTTTGCACCATTCACAGATGTTTAGATGAAAACCGGTGGGTTCTTCATTCTTATCCAATAAAGCCAATCCATTATCAGCATTTACCAGGGTAGGAACATAGTAATAAGTACTCCATAAGTTTAATTTCCCCCCTTTTTCGAAAGAATATTTTTTCGCTTCTTCACCGAATGTTGCGGTTGCTTCTGTAGATGAACCATTGGTATTGTGTTCATTTACATAAGGGGAGAAGCAACCGAGTAATACCAGAACGAATACGAGCAAAAGTTCCTTTTTCATTTTTATTAATTATGATTTTCGGAATTCGTTTTTTACTATTCGTGCTTGTTCATAAGGCTATCACAGCCTCGGATCCACCTCCTCACTTTCCAAAGCTAATACCCCAAAAACACTCTCGTGAATTCTCCTCAAAGGCTCCCTTCTTACAAAACGCTCCAGGGCCTCTATATAGAAAGGGGGCTAATTTATAATCTTCTATAGATTGCACTGCCAACAATAATTCCCTCGCATTAACTTTTTAGTTCTCAGGTTCAATTTTTTCAAGTAACCATTCTCTTTCGGCAACCTCGGAGACGGATTGAATTTCAGCTTTTAATTTTTGCCGGTTCTCACTTCTACTCCAATCCATAGTAGACATTTTCCTGAGCAAGCGAATAAAATTAGCGTACAGTTGACGGTGGTAGCCTAAATTTGATTGCCTCCGAAGATAAATGGAAAAACTATCTAAAAGAGAATCTAAAGCATCCATAGCTTCCGTTTCATAATAAATGCGCGCCAGCATACTACGTGCATTTAAAGCATAAAATACATCTGTAAAAGCTACTTGTTGAAGCAATTGCATAGCCTCTTCATATTGTTGCCGGCGAAAATGCCAAATAGCCTTATTGTAATTATAGGCATTTTCCCGATGAGATTCGTGTAAATAAGACTTGTATTTATCTAAGAATAATCTGGCTTCTTCATATTCTCTTAATGCGAGCGCCAGCATAAGCGCATTGTTGTAGGTATAGCGAGATAAAACCCCGTTTTCAAATAGGATTTGCTGCTCGATGCCGTGCTGATAAAGCGTTAATGCTTTGCGGATAAACGGTTCTTTCCCTCGATTGACCTGTCGAATACAGTAATTGATCGTCAGTAAATAAATATCGCGTGCTTCTTCCGACGGAAAATGATCGATAAAAGTGTGTAAAAGCAATTGCAGCTGCTCAAAATATTGCTGTGGTGCTTCGGGCAATTGCACTAAATAGCTGTAGTAATAAATCCCAATGGAGGGGGTCGTTTGTAACTGTTGCTCCTGAATGATCCGGAGAGCGGCTGTTAAGAGGGGAAAAGCCGACACATTCGCCTGAACTTTTTGTTGGGTAGCGGCTATCACTCCAAAACGCATTATTTCTGCTAATAAATAAGTATGCAATGCTTGCTCCTGCTCGTGGAGCGCCAGGTTGGTACGTTGTTTTTTTCGATACGCCAGCTGATACTCCTCGGAGCGCAATTGCCATTTTAAATAATAGTATTGCCGATTGCGAGTCGGGTGCTCTTCTAATTGTTGTTCTAATCTACGCGCTTCCCGTTCGAATAGAGCATCCAGGCCTCGCTTGCGCAAGCTGCTGCATAAATAAATGGATTCTACAAATGGATCAGACTGCCATTCCTGAAAAGCCAGAAATGCTTTGGCGGCTTTTAGCAAGCAAGTCATCTCGTAGCGCATTCGGTCGTCTGAAAATGCTACATCGGGATGTAAGTGCTTGAACGCTTTTATTTTATCAAGCCTAGGATTCTTTTTTTTGAGCTGCTGGCTGATGTAGGTAAAAAACCAGGCTTCTTCCGCCCGGGTGTCTGTGATTGGGGATTTTAGCCATTTTCTGAAAAGGCGGTTTTCAACGGGTGTGAAGGTTTGGAGAAGTTGAAGAAGAAGTGATTGATTCATGAAGTTTATTTTTTTATACTACGACGAAGGCTTCAGCATTCGCCGAACCATTGATTCATGAAGTTTATTTTTTTATACTACGACGAAGGCTTCAGCCTTCGCCGAACTATTGCCAGACGCGACGACACTTCTTTACAAGTATCCACATCCATTTTTTCATAAAAAACAAAACAAATATATAACTTATTTATCTAATTAACAGCTATTTAAAATAAAAAATAAAAAATTTACTACAAACAATCTATAATATTTGTCTTTGCCTCCTTGCTTTTATTGTTGGATATTTGAAGCGTTAAAAATTTATAATTCATTTTTTCACCAATTAACATTCCCATGAAACGATTTTTAGCATCGTATCCGTTTTTTAACAAGAAAGTTTTCTTACAATTATTATTTGGACTTTACTTAAGTCTATTCTGTATTTCCCTTTCTGCCCAAGTACTAGCAGATACGGTCAGTTTTTGCCCGTCAGTTACCTACTTAGGAAACGACAAGGCAAGAGTTGATATACGTACAGCAGGTTTTAATGATATTAATAGCATGCAATTTACCATGACATGGGACGAAACTGAGGCTAATTTTGATTCAGTTGGCAACTTCCACAATTTATTGTGCTGTATCGGATCTGGAAACTTTGGAACAAATTCTGCCTCGGAAGGTAGTTTGACGTTTTCTTGGTTGGATTTCGCCTTAAACGGGGAATCACTCCCAGACAGCAGCGTAGTATTTTCTATTTTCCTAAGTCTGAATCTAGCAGAACTCCAAAGTTTTTCCTTTTCATCAGATCCTGTCCCAATAGAAATTATTAATTCTACACTTGATCCAATACTCCCCCTAATGGGAGCATTAGGGTGCACCTCTGATTCCTATGAATATATCTACGGAGCTGTAAACATTTGCCCTACCATCACAGACCTTGGCAATGACAAGGCTCGTGCCGATATCTACGTCACAGATTTCAAGAACATCGTCAACATGGACTTTGGGGTAGAATGGCTGGATTCTGAAGCAACGATTGATTCTGTTGGAAGCTTGCATCCGATTCTTTCTGAGTTTACAGGCGATATATTGCTCAACACCAACAACGTTGAAGTAAGCTATACCGATGCCGACCTGGAAGGCCACAGTTTGCCGAAGCAAAGTATTCTTTTTTCAATTTATTTTTCATTAAACACTCCTGATATCACCTATCTTTCCGTAGCTGATGATCCATTTTTCGAGGCGCTCGTTGGCTCCTCAGAAACTACAGAAATCCCTGCAATTGGTGGGGACCTTAGTTGCAGCCCCCTATTTTTCCTTGAGCTAGATACCATCAGAATATGCCCTTCTATTATTTATTTTGAAAACAATAAGGCTCGGGCCGATATTCGCATCACCAATTTTGACAGTATCCAGACCACTCAGTTTTCGGTAACCTGGGATGGCCAGGAAGCCTCACTGGATTCTGTGGGGAACTTTAATAGCGATATGGGACTGATGATGTCTAGTTTTGGCCTGGGAGCTGAGCATGTTAGCATAGCCTGGTTTGATTTTGGACTTCAGGGAGTCACTTTAGCAGATGGAAGCATTCTATTTTCAATTTACTTTACTACCAATGGATCTGAAGTTCCAAGCCTTGGTATTGGTGAGGTTCCTACACCAATTGAATTTACGAATACAGCTATGGAGGTTATCCCTGGTGTACCTGAAGACCTGGGCTGCGAATCTCCATTCTCTGGCCCCATTTTCATTTGCTCCAAAACCAAAACAGAGGGCAACCAATTCATCGCAGATGTTTTGATTAGCAATTTTAACAACATCACTGCATTTGACCTAAGCATAGAATGGAATCCCAACAAACTTACTTTCAATAGCGCGGCTCCAAACAGTACTATCGCACCAATGCTGAACCTCCAAATCCCTCCAAATTCTCCCAATGGAACCGTCATTTTAGATTGGGCCGATGTAGAAACAAGTTTCCCCAATCAGGATACACTCATTCGACTGGTTTTTGATATTATCGGAGTAGACCCTGGAAATGTTAACATCTCCGAATCTCCGGCTCCATCCTTTGTATACAAAAATGACAATACTATGATTGCTACTCCTAATTGCAACCTATTCCAACAAGCAAGTATTACAGGCCGGATTTACAGGGATGAGAACAACAATTGCCAGTACGATGCAGGTGAAGTGTATTTGGAAAATATTATTATCAAAAACAATACTGACCTCGCCAATTTTTATGATAAAACGGATACAAGTGGCTATTACTGGTTGAATTTACTAGGAGGGGAAAATGACATTGAAGTAATACCACCTAATCCATTATTTCAAGCTTGCCAACCAAGCTATACCTTCGATATCAATGGAGACACGGCCATTGTCCTGGATATTCCATTACAGCCCATTATTTCCTGCCCATTAATGGAAGTCAACATCGGTACCCCATTTGTCCGCTATTGCTTCCCAAACACCTACTATGTCACTTATTGCAACCTGGGCACGGTAACAGCAGAAAATGCCTATGTTGAAGTCCTTCTTGATCCTTATTTCACTCCGATTTCCAGTTCTATTCCGTGGAGTAGTAATCAGGGGGATTTATATACCTTCGATTTGGGCGATGTGGCTTATAACGAATGTGGAGGTTTCTTCATTCAGGTGGAGATGGATTGTGATTCTACAGAAGTGGGGCAAACCCATTGTGTAAGTGCGAATATATATCCAGATACCATTTGTATCCCATCGGCGAACTACTCAGGAGCAGAAATTGAGGTAAGTGGCAGCTGCACCGGCGATTCCGTTCAGTTCATCATCAGCAATATTGGTACATCCCCTATGGCCGCTGTTCAGCAGTACATTGTCATCGAAGATCAGGTGATCCTGATGCAAGGAGATTTTGACCTGAATGATGGAGAAAGTACTTCGGTTTCTGTAGCTGCTACAGGAGCTATGTACCGCCTGGAAGCAGGGCAAGAAATCAATTATCCACTCCCAAGTAGTCCAAGTGTTACTATTGAGACCTGCACCCCAGCGGATAGTATATCCAGCCTTGGCTTTTTTAATTGGTACCCACAAGACGAAGGCTCTCCTTTCAACTCTAGGGATTGTCAGGAAAGCATCGCTGCCTGGGACCCTAATGACAAACAAGCCTTTCCGGAAGGTTATGGCCCTCAGCACTACATTGAAGCGAACACCTCAATAGAGTACAAAATCCACTTTCAAAATACCGGCAACGACACTGCATTTAAAGTAGTTCTTCTCGACACCTTATCAGAGCATCTGGATTTTACTACGATCCAAGTCGGAGCAAGCAGCCATCCGTTCTCCTGGGATCTTACGGGAGAAGGTGTATTGAGCTTCGTTTTCAACGACATTATGCTGCCTGATAGCAATGTCAATGAGCCAGCTTCGCATGGTTTCATCTATTTCACCATCGATCAGGAAGCAAACAATGCGATCGGTACGGTAATTAATAATTCCGCTGCAATTTACTTCGACTTTAATGCTCCGGTTATTACAAACGAGACCATTCACACCATTGGTGAAGACTTTATTGAAAAAGTCATGGTCAGCACCTATCAACCGCTTTCGTCGAATGGTCAATTGCTCGTTAGCCCGAATCCAACGAATCAAAACACCTTCTTTCAATGGAGCGGAGAAAGGGTTTCAAGGGGCAGATTTTCCCTTTACTCCAGCACAGGAAAGCTAATACTCCAACAGTTTTTTGCGGGCAATCAATGGCAGCTGGATGCTGATGGTTTAGCCGAGGGAATTTATTTCTTCGATGTTTCTGATAATGGCCGACAATTAGCTACAGGTAAATTAGTCGTTTATTGATATAGGTCATTTTCTAATAAAAAAAGTAGCTGTATGCGAGTGGTCAGTAGCGATTCTCGCTGCTGACCACTCGCATACAGCTACTTTTTTTATTAGATCAAACCCTTACTTTCCAAACTCATTTTCTAAAAATCCCAATTTTTTGCTAGCTTTAAAGATGTTTTTATAAAAATTCATCTTTAAAATCATGCAGACCATAGTAGACTACTTCTCCACCATCCCCAGTTCTCACCGGTCCATCATTCTCGTTGGGGGCTTAACCTTTTTCTTCCTAATTGAAAATGCCGCCCCTTTATTCAGTAAAAAATATAACAAGGTCAAACATACGGGACTCAATATCTTTTTCACCCTGACCACTATTATCGTCAATTTTCTGATGGCCGTGATATTAGTTAAATCAAGTGATTGGGTCGTACAACAAGAAATAGGTATTTTACAATGGACTAAGGCCGGGCCCTGGGCTTCCCTAATCTTTGGTTTGTTGCTTTTAGACCTTATTGGCGCCTGGCTTGCCCATTATGTAGAACACAAAGTACGCTGGATGTGGCAGTTTCATGCTGTTCATCATACCGATCAAAACGTAGATACGACCACCGCTAATCGTCATCATCCCGGAGAAAGTGTTATCCGTTTTGCATTCACGGTAGCCGCAACAGTAATTACCGGAGCGCCCATGTGGCTGGTCTTTTTATATCAATCAGCATCGGTAGTCCTTAGCCAGTTCAATCATTCCAATATTAAAATGCCTGGCTGGCTGGACACCAGCCTCCGCATGGTCATTTGCACTCCCAACATGCACCGTGTTCACCACCACTACCGCCAACCCTATTCCGATGTAAATTATGGCAATATTTTTTCCTTCTGGGACCGGATTTTTGGGACTTATGAAATTGTTGATAATAAAAAACTCGTATATGGTTTAGATACTCACATGGATCAACAAGAAGCTAATAATGTTATCCAGCTCCTAAAACTCCCTTTTAATGGCTATCGCCCCAGAATAACTTATCGAGAGGAAGAACAGCTATAATTTTATGGAAGATGGCACAGGTCAGTGTGTCTTCTTCCATAAAATTATGGTTCTTTGACAAATTGTGATAAAATGGAGTTTAAAAATGAGGTTCTAGATGATTTCATTTGTTAAATATTCATAAAAAATCTTTATATTTTGCTGCTAATTAATGCTTTATCTACTTTTTATCTTGATAAAAAAGTAGCAAAAAATCAAGGCTGTATTCAATTCTTAACGCTTTT
>CAZHZT010000053.1:0-35669 GCA_964537285.1 uncultured Saprospiraceae bacterium
AGGGAGGCCGAAAGGGCTATTTTGCGAAGCAAAATAGCCCTTTCGGCCTCCCTCTTAAAAGAAAATATCGCCGCGAAGCGGCGTAAATTTGGTTTTGAATTTCCAAAACGAGAATTGCTGTAGTTTTATAAAAAAAGGGAAATGGCGAGCTCGCCATTTCCCTTTTTTTATAAAACTATTCAACTGAAAAATCTACAGTGTTCCTCTCAATTCTTGCTCTCTCTCAATTGCTTCAAAAAGAGCCTTAAAGTTTCCTTTTCCAAAGGACTTAGCCCCTTTACGCTGTATAATCTCATAAAAAACAGTTGGCCTATCCTGAACAGGCTTCGTGAAAATCTGTAGTAAATATCCCTCCTCATCTCTATCAACCAGGATATTTAAACGCTTCAGATCCTCAAGATCCTCATCAATTTCACCAACGCGCTCTTCTACCGTTTTGTAGTAATTATCCGGAACATACAAGAAGTCTACTCCGTTTTTGCGCAACTGATCAACAGTGGACAGGATATCATCCGTAGCGACTGCAATGTGCTGAACACCTGCTCCGCGGTAAAAATCCAGATACTCTTCAATTTGGGACTTCTTCAAGCCTTTTGCCGGTTCATTAATTGGAAATTTTATATATCCGTTGCCATTCGAAACCACCTTACTCATCAATGCCGTATACTCCGTAGAAATGTCTTTGTCATCAAATGTTATTAAAAGCTTGAAGCCCAATACATCCTGATAAAACTTAACCCATTTATTCATGGCTCCCAATTCTACATTACCTACACAGTGATCCACAAACTGTAGGCCTACAGGAGTTACCGGACGTTCACTCTCTCTGGCTACAAAACCAGGCATAAATACACCATTGTAATTCTTGCGTTCTACCAACGTATGAAGGGTATCGCCATACGTTTTTATAGAAGCCGTCTTAAGTTCTCCATGCTCATCAGTATGCGTTTCAGGGGGAATAGCCGATTCGGCACCTCTTTCAATTGCAAGTTGGTAAGCACTTTCAACATCATCAACCCAAAGTGCCAGTACTTTCACACCATCTCCATGATACGCTACATGACGGGCAATTTCGGTATCCGGCAATAAAGCACCGGTAAGCACCAAACGGATCTTTCCTTGCTGAAGCACATAGGATACTTTATCGCGTACACCTGTTTCCGGCCCGCGATAGGCAACTAATTTATAACCAAAAGCTGCCTGATAATACATTGCTGCTTGCTTGGCATTCCCTACATAGAACTCAATGTGATCTGTACCATTTATAGGGAATGTATCTTGCTGAGTGTTAATTGCAGGCTTCGTTAATGTTTCCATGACTATTATTTTTTTAGCTCTTTGACATAAATTATGGAAAATGGAACTTCAAAATCTGTCAAAGAACGAGTTATTAAAAAGTATTAAAAAATGCGGAGAACGGGAACCGGGGAATGAAATCTATATAATTTTTTTTCGTTCACCGTTTACCGTTCACCATTTACTGTCCTTTGTTTATTGAATTTAGCTTAGCCAACTCTTGTAATATTCCTTATCTTCCAATGCGATTGCGTGCGTAGTCAACTGTAATGGTTTGAAAGTATCTACCATAACGGCCAGTTCATGAGTCTCTTTGGCTCCGATGCTCTTCTCTACCGTACCAGGATGAGGGCCATGAGGAATGCCCGCAGGATGCAGGGTAATCATTCCTTTTTCTACATGCTTCCGGCTCATAAAATCGCCATCCACATAATACAGCACCTCATCGCTATCGATGTTACTGTGGTTATAAGGTGCCGGGATAGCTTGTGGGTGATAATCAAACAATCGGGGCACAAAAGAACAAATCACAAAATTATGGCCGGTAAAGGTTTGGTGAACCGGCGGTGGCTGATGAATTCGACCTGTAATTGGCTCAAAATTATGGATAGAAAAAGCATAAGGATAAGCATATCCATCCCAGCCAACTACATCGAAGGGATGATTGAGATAAGTGTAGGGATAGATATTGTCTTGCTTTTTAATATAAAACAAGAAATCTCCTTTTTCATCGTGGGTTTCCAAATCCTGTGGTTTGCGAATATCCCGCTCACAGAAAGGGGAGTGCTCTAATAGCTGCCCAAATTCATTGCGGTAGCGCCTCGGCGTAAGGATTGGCCCACTGGATTCAACGATAAAAAGACGATTGTCTTCCGTATCAAATTGAAGCTGATAAGTTGTTCCCCTAGGAATGACCAGGTAATCGCCATATTCGAAAGGAATATTACCATACATGGTTTTCAGTGTTCCGGTTCCCACATGCACAAAAATCACTTCATCCGCATCGGCATTTTTAAAAAAGTGATCCTCCATACTTTTTCTTGGTGCCGACAATACGATTTTACAATCATTATTTACCAAAACCGGCTTGCGACTCTTGATGTATTCATCTTCAGGAGCAATGCCAAAGCCCTGAATACTTCTGTGCTTAAGCTGCTTATCCGATACTACCTCCGGAACAACAGAGTAAGGCTCTCCTACCTGTACTATTTGTGTAGGCGGATTACAATGATAGATGTTTGAATAAAAATGACTGAAGCCTTCCGTAGAGAAAAGCTCCTCATGATACAAGCTGCCATCCTCCTTACGGAATTGTGTATGGCGCTTGGCAGGTATTTTGCCCAATGAATAGTAATGCATAGTGTTAGACTTTATATTTAAATCATTATTCTATTAAATCCCGTTAACCGTTTCCCGTTAACCGTTAACCGCAAATATTCTTATCTATTACTTTTAATATTCTTGCCAGTTGGGCCATATCCTCCTCGCTAAGGTTATCCCAGCTAGCAGCCCTGAAACGCTTGACAATAGGGGTAAGGGCTTCCACTTTTTTCCTGCCGGCAGTGGTTAATTTGACATTAAACCGACGGCGGTCTTCGGTATTCATTTCCCTTTCAGCCAATCCTTTTTTGCAAAGCAGATCAATGATCCGCGTTAAAGTAGGCGCATCTTTTGAGATTTGTTGAGCAATTTCAAATTGGCTCATGCCTTCTGTCTTGCTCAACGCATCCAGCACCACCCACTGATCAGCGGTGATACCAGCTTTTGCCGCTTTTAAAGTGCGCTGAAAAGCTTGCTTTAGCTTCTTAGCCGTTCTTTCAATAATATAAGCAGAGGTATCTAGCTTTAAATCTCGTTTTTGTGCCGCCTGTCTTGTCATAATAATAATTAGTGTACTAACTATTGCAAGTTAGGCATTATAATTTTAAAAAAAAAATTCGTCCTTTAATAAATTGTGTGGAACTTCAAAATGCCTAATTTTCCAGCAGTCCTGCTTTGGAAATGCAAAAACAAGCTTACGCTGCTTCGCAGCGATATTTTCTTTTGAGGGAGGCCTAAAGGGCTATTTTGCTTTGCAAAATAGCCCTTTAGGCCTCCCTATCAAAGGAATTTCGCGCCGTAGGCGCGTTTATTTTTCAAAGCGAGCATCGCTGTTAACTTTTAGGTTCTAGCTGATTTTAAAAATTAGCCTACTTAAACACTCCCTTAAAACCTAAAGCCTATGGTAGTCAGAACCTGGTTTTGCTTTACCGTATTCTCGACAAAAGGCTGGCGGTCTTCATCCAGTAAGACGTAAGGAATAAACCCCTCTCTGGTTGTTCTTTGCCGGAAGGCAAAATCGATATAGAAATCATCTTCGCGAATACCAAAACCCAGTGAAAGCGTATTGTCGAAGCGGGTCGATCCAGCAGTAGGATCACCGATTAAGGCATAACCGGCCCGGAAGCGCAGTTTATCGTAGGCGTATTCTCCACCCAGGCGGATATTAAGCGCGCTGCGTGTTTGAAGGTCAATTTCCTGGTTTACCAATCTTTCTTCTTCTGCAAAATCATCAAAATCTTTGGTGAAATTAAATTGCGCATTGGGATAATCTACGTATTCAACCTCTGCTGTGAAGAAACCAGACTTCTGGAAAATGAAGCCCATACTTCCAATGAAACGCCAGGGAGTGCGTAAATTATAATCAAAACGGCTATCTGAAGGAGAATTGGCTATCCGGTCTTCATCTTCATCATCGAAATTCATGATCACCGAGCTGTTGAAGTCATCATTGAGAGACATGGAAGTAGGCGTATGAAAAGCTACCCCTAGTCGGAACATCTGGTTAAAACGATAGATGAAGCCTAATTTAAAGTTTATCCCTATTCCTGAAGTATTATACTCATCATAATATTCCAGGTAATTAAAGGGTGATATGGTATCCACCTGATCTTCCTCCCGATAAACAATCCGTTGTTCATAATTGACAAATGGCACACCTATCGTAGCACCGATCATTATTTTTTCATCGTAATTTCCGGCAAAAGAAATGACCATTTCTGATACCGTTCCCCTCGATTCAAATTGCATATTCCGGTATACATTCCGAATTGGTTTTCCTGTAAATATCGAGTCCGTAACGTAACTAAAGTAATTTTGGCTTCCCGGAGGCACTTCATCAATGGCAAAAACATCATAAGCAGGGCCCGCTTCAAAGCCATCCAGTTCATCCGGAGTTAACCCATTGGCCAGCTCTACAAAGCGATCGGTGATAGACGTGGGCACATTCCCCTCAAAGAAAAACTCCTGATGGAAGTTAGCCAGCCGGTTAAATCCCAGGCCTATATTGAACGTTTTCCAGCCTGGGTCGAGTGGGCTGCTATGAATGACCAAGCCTAAGCCATCAAAACTAAAGTTGGAGCGCTCATCTTTCCGAGGGCCTGTAGAAGGGTCTCCGAGCAATTCCGATTCTGTATTGATTACATATAAACCCGGAGAAATAAAAAAATCTGACCGCCGGTAGTTCGCCAGGCCAGCAGGATTGGTACTAAGAACGGAAAAGTCCGTTCCTAAAGCCCCCATGCCTCCCCCCACCCCTACTGCCCGTGCTGACCCTCCGGGCTGGAGATAGGACAAACGAATGGCGTCTGTCACTGTTTGAGCAACGACCAAATGCCCGAATAGGCTTAATATGATAGATAAGAAAGTATATTTCATTGCTAAAAGTTTGGTTATCAATAAAAAAGCCACTCTTGAAAGTGGCTTAGGCTTTTATACGATGCTGTTGGTTATTGGCAGTCTGGATTTTTTTTAAGGGATCAGGAAAATAATACCCTACCCATTTTACTTGTCCTTTTTTCCTCAGGCTGTGTTGGAAAGCCTCGCCGTACCTTTGGGTCCCGAAGGCATTCGGGACAAGTTATGCCTACGTTTTCCGCCTAGCCTGAGAAAAAAATTACTTCGCAAAATTTGGGTAGCTTATTAATTGCCTAATCCCTAACATGAATCATCCCGAAAATTCGGGATGATTCATGTTTAAAAAATCTGGGAGACAATTATTTTACCCTCCGCGTCCGGATCTTGAACGGCTATTGGAAGAGTTGCTCCGGCTTCTGGAACTGTTCCCACTGGAGCGACTGCTACCTGAAGATCTATTGAAGCTGCTGTTGCTTCTTGATGGGGTACTACGATTGAAGCTGCTATTATTTCTTGATGAACGAGAATTACTGCGGTTCAACCCACTATTATTTCTTCTGGAAGAGTTGCCTCTGTTAAAACTACTATTACCTCTCGAAGAACGGGAATTGCTGCGGTTCATACTACTGTTACTCCGTCTGGAAGAATTAGAGTTGCTACGATTTAAGTCGCTGCTATTCCGGTTGCGATTAGCATCACTTCTGTTATATGATCTGTCGCGCGCAGAACTTCTTCTCTGACTTGGCCGTTCGTAGGCTCTTTCTTGACTAGTGCTTGAGCGCTCTACATTTGTTCTCTCCCTTCTTGTTGGGCTAGTACTTGTTCCAGGAGCAACACCATCTGTTGAAGGACTGCTTTCCCGAACATTGTTACTGTTCGTTGATGTTTCAGCAACTTCTTTACTATTAGGAGTTACCCGATTGCGTGCATTCGGGTTCTGATCGCTATCGTTGGCACTAGAAGGAGCAGTTTCCTGACTGTTGGATTCTACGCCCGTGCGTGAACGGACATTGCTTGATTTATTATCAGGAGCCGTTAATGTTACTTCTGAGTTATCCTTACGAGTAGTCGTAGATGTTCTGGCTCTTCCACTTCGTCCTCCTCTTGGACCATAGTATGTATCGCCGGAAGTTCCATAATAGGCATTGGTAGAACTCCATACAGGTGCAGGGCAGAACGAATTATAATAAAAGGCATTTCCATAGAAGAAGGGATCGTAACCATAGAAATTATTGAATGCAAAGCTATTTCCCCAGCCCCAACTATTCCATCCCCAGTTGTTCCAACCCCAGCTATTCCAGCCCCAATTATTCCATCTATTCCAGCGATTCCATCTGTTCCATGAGTTATAGCCATAGAAGCTGAATGCATCGACGTAAATATTTACCCCGGGAGAAAACGGATCAAAGAAGAACGGATCGTAATAGAACATATTTATGTATGGGCTGGAATAAAAACCAAAGCCATTGTATGGGCGATGAAAGCGACGAATTCTCGAAGTGTAGTAATAGTCATAATCTTCGTAATAACCATACTCTTCATCATCGAAGTAATAGTCGTTTTCGTCATCGTAGCCGGAACGCGTAGTTGCGTTTGCTGTATCATCAAAGTCATAGTCCTCATCATCATACGAGTAATCGTCGTATTTCTTTGAAGAAGGAGTTTTATTGATGATGATTTCATCCTCATCAGGATTGTAATACAAGTCATCGAATTGCGCTTGCATCACACTGCCCGAGAAGAAGAACATGCTTAAGATAAATAATATATATTGATAAGTTTTCATAACCATAGATTTAGAATGCGTTTTGATAAACCTCTTTCAATCTTTACAACACTAAATTTATTACATTTGTGCTTATTTTTCTGTTAAAATCAACTTAAATACTCTGTAAACTACATTTTAATTGACGTTAATTTCCTTAAAAAGGAACTTTTTCGACTTTAACAAGTGTTAAACCCGAAAATTTTGGAGTTTTTCACTCGCAACTTTCATTCATTATGGCAAAAGAAATTGTAAGCAGAAAAGAAGATTACTCTCAGTGGTACAATGATATTGTAAAAAAAGCGGGTCTGGCGGATAACTCTGCCGTGCGTGGCTGTATGGTCATTAAACCTAATGGCTTTGCCATCTGGGAGGCTATGCGCGACCAACTCGATAAAATGTTTAAAGAAACGGGACATGTAAATGCTTATTTCCCGATTTTTATTCCAAAAAGTTTTTTGAGCAAAGAAGCGGAACACGTTGAAGGCTTTGCTAAGGAATGTGCCGTAGTCACTCACCACCGCCTGATGAACGATCCGGAAGGAAACGGAGTCGTCGTGGATCCGGATGCGCGCCTTGAAGAAGAGCTGATCGTTCGGCCTACTTCTGAAACAATTATCTGGAACACTTATCGCGACTGGATAAACTCTTACCGGGATCTGCCGCTTCTCATCAATCAATGGGCCAATGTGGTACGTTGGGAGTTGCGTACGCGTATGTTTTTGCGCACAGCAGAGTTCCTTTGGCAGGAAGGCCATACCGCACATGCTACTCAGCAAGAAGCTGAAGAAGAAGCACGTATGATCCTGGACCTTTATGCAAAATTTGCTGAAGAATGGATGGCCATGCCGGTTATCAAAGGAGTAAAAACCCCAAATGAACGCTTTGCCGGAGCTGAGGATACGTATACCATCGAAGCAATGATGCAGGATGGTAAAGCGCTCCAATCCGGAACCTCTCACTTCCTGGGGCAGAACTTTGCCAAAGCATTCAATGTAACCTTCCTTAACCAGAATCAAAAAGAAGAGTTTGTTTGGGCTACTTCCTGGGGAGTTTCTACTCGCCTTATGGGAGGCTTAATCATGACGCATTCTGACGATGACGGGCTAGTGGTTCCACCCAAACTGGCACCTCACCAAGTAGTAATCGTTCCTATCCCAAAAGCAAATACCGAAATTAACGAGGCTGCAGAAAAGATTATGAAGGCTCTTCGCGATAAGGGCATTACGGTTATTTATGACACCGACAATAAAAAACGCCCCGGCTTTAAATTCGCGGAATATGAAATGCGTGGTATTCCGGTGCGCATTGGCATCGGAAAACGCGACCTTGAAAAGAATCAGGTTGAAGTGGCGCGTAGAGATACCAAAGAAAAGAGCAGCCAGCCGCTCGACGGCATCGCTGATCATATCGAACAATTACTAAAAGATATTCAGCAAAATCTTTTTGACAAAGCACTTGCTTTTCGGAATGAGCGCATTACATCCGTGGATGATTTCGATACATTCAAAGAGGTTCTCGAAGAAAAAGGCGGTTTCATCAGCGCTCATTGGGACGGCACTACGGAAACAGAAATCAAGATCAAAGAATTGACTAAAGCAACGATCCGCTGTATCCCTCTAGATGCAGAAGAGGAAGAAGGTGCTTGTGTATTAACGGGGAAGCCTTCGAATAAGCGGGTGTTGTTTGCAAAAGCGTACTAGACTTTTAGAGGCTGTCTCATAAACAATTCATGTAGCTTGAGAGGAGTATTTTCAAAAAAGAACAACCCTCAAAAAAGAAAATTTCCTACAATTCGCGACGAATATACTTATGAGACAGCCTCTTACTTTTTTAATTGCGAAGAATCCAGACAAAGCCTAAGCGAAAATAATTATCCAGCCAGGGTTTTCTTGCCACCTGATAATATCTTTCATTCGAAAACAGAGCGGTTGTATTTTCTACTTTAAAGAATAAACGGAAAGAACTGATCTTTAGGGAAATAAACAGGTCTGTAATAGGATAGAAATCAGCGTCAAAGCCTTCTTGTAAATGAAATTGACCACTCAATGGATGATAGGCAAAAGGTTCAAATGGGCTGTTAAGTCTTAGATCCATTCCAAAGCGGAAAAGGAGCGCCCGTTTAAACAGTCGACTCTCCAGAAATATACTATGCTTTGTAAATACAGAAGGTAATGGTAGAAGGCTTTCATCCGTTTGTTGTAAGCCCACGAAATTATCCAGCCCCAGGACCCCGAGGCGAAAGCTGTGCTTTATCAGCAATTGAACCAGGTTGAGCTCAGCAGTGGCCTGTTGAGGCTGCAAAAGGGTATTAAAAAAGATATAATTACTGATGAAATGATAGCGAAGCCCGGCCTCCAGCCCAAGCTTTGGCACACTTAGCGATCCAAATATTCTGGTGGACAATGTCTTGTCAAAAGAATTGTTCCAAGCCAGTTGCTGGGATACATAAAGGCGCTCCTGCATTAGAGTCGGGCTGTAAGCTTCCTGAATAAGTCCGGCACTTAAAGTCCCCAATTTATCAGATTGAAGCGTAAAGCGTCCTTCAATTTTAAAATCGCCCTGATTGTCCAGCAGCCCGTAATGAGCGGAGCCCTCAAGGCGGCTGAAATCGGTTAACTGCCAATTTAGAGATGCTTCCAGGAACAGGTTTTGCCGCTGTTCTTCAACAGGTTCCTGATCAATCCAAATCAATCGGTGAGTAAACCCGGCACTCAAGGCTGGTGCACCGACAGCGTTGGAGGACTTAGGCCTTGGAGCATCCCAACCGATAGCAAGCCTGTTGTTTAGCTCACGCCAGCGAATGTTGTTTCGTACTCCCCGGGGATCGAGAAGCAGCGCCCCATAGAAAAGGGAATCCGTAGTAGAAAGACCCGCTTCTGGTGTTCCGTTCAGTTCATCATAGAACTTGTACAGGCGAGTGCCGTAATTTATACCATGTTCGACCCTTAAGCCCTTTACCACCTCTAAGTCATTCTCAGTAGTATCTTTTTTGGCAAAAAAGGTAAAATACTGAGTGAAAGCCCAATCATTTAGTGCATAACGCGTTTCTGCTTCCTCCAAAAATACCGGCACCGTTAAGTTTCCCTCAAAATCATCACGCTCAAAAAGGGAATCTGTGGTAATTCCTCCATTGTCTTTTTGCTCGATGGTATTTCGGGTAAAGGTGATAAAAGCGTTATAAGGCGATTTTCGACTTTTAAAATGGAACCCTGTTGCAAAAGCCGTGTTTCGTGCCCGTTGATTGAGAAATTTATTTTGGCTGGTAGCCAATTGCAAAAAGCGATCATATTCAATAGAAAAATTGGCATTCCGCCCAAAGTTGCGGCACAAAAGGATGCCTACCCTGGCATCCTCCTGAACGCCCCCCTGAGAATACGAAAACTCCGAATAAGCATTTTCAAGTTCGAAAAACTTAACCTGATCGGGAGCAATTTGATAGAGGTCATATTGATGCAGGCCTGCATCAAATCCTTTTCGCTCGATTGGGCGATAGATAATCGGCCAGTGCGCCGTTCCGGTCAGGCCGAGTTGTCCGTATTCATAATCCTGATAGCGCGTAGGATCATACTGCTGAAAGTCTTGTAAAGTGGTATCCGTCTTGAAAGTCTTTTCCTTGGGATCCGCGGGGAAATACAAGGCGGGAGGAACCGTATCACGGATCTCCAGTTCTTCGGGATCAGGAGGGGGGAAGGTATCTGTTTGCAAATCCTGATTCGGGTCAAGTACCTGAGCTTGTAAGGTCAAGCTCAAGAAAAATGATGCTGCAAGAAGGATTAAACGAAGAAAGGTTTTTATCATGATGATAAATCAAACGGTTGCCAAAAGAGATATTCCTGATTATTGATGACAGTAGTGATTAATAGTTCTTTGACTAATTTATTCAGGTTCGTTTTCTACAATCCCGTGCTAACTGATACATCTTCCTGTCTTTTCAATGCTTCAGATTCTTTATCATAATGAATTTCCTATCCGCTCTTCATCACTACACCTACCAACGATCCTTACTTACTCACCACTATCCTGTGTGTTTCATTCAATTGCGCTCCATTGATCTTGAGAACGTACAATCCGTTTTCTACGCTGTCGTGCAGTTGAAGATTTAACACTTCCTTACCATTCGGAAGGTTCTGGAATTCAAAATATTGGATGACCTTACCCGACAGATCCATCAATTCTACCGTTAGCAATGCCTCCGTCTGTTTCAAAGAAAGCTCCAGTGTAAAGAAGCCGGGGTTAGGGTTCGGAAAAACCTTACTCTCAAAGCCAATAGGTGCGCCTACTTCTTTAGCTGAAACAACAGCTTCGCCACAGGTGGCCGTTCCCAGAGTGGTAAATTGCACATCACAGCCACTATCCAGATTATCAAAAACGAATAGACCATTTTGCATATCAGAAACCAGGATATTGCCTGACTCCAAAAAAGGATAAACACCCCATGCCCCTTCATAAGAACCAATATTGGGTAAATCTGTGGTACTGTAATAGCTCATCCGTTGTGGGTTCGCAGGATCAGCAAGATCGTAGACCTGAAGGCCATCATAGTAATAGGATACATACAGCTTATCACAGCGTACGATTAGATTATGTGGAATGCTCAAAGAAGATGTAGAGCTTGCGTTAAAGGTCGTCACTACATCCATGTTAGCCAGATCCGAAATGTCCACTACTTTGATATCTCTTCCATGGTTTTCATCTGCCAGGTAATAGTACTGTCTATTTGGATGCATCCATCCCGAGTGATTGTAACCCTGTTGCGGATAACTTGTCAACGAACCAATTAATTCCGGATTATCAACATCCGAAAAATCCACAGCATAAAGGCCTGAATTGGCGCAATTAAGAAAGGCCGTATCATTTTCCACGAAGATATCATGCGCGTAAGGCAGCGGGAAGTTGCCGATTTGGGTGATATCGCCCAGATATTCCGGATTGGCAGGATCTTCCAGGCAATAAACCTGTAGAGGGATAAATGAACCACCTGTCCCTTTACGCACACCGCAAGCATAGAGTTTTCCTGTTGCTGCATCGATAAATATATTGTGTGATTTCGATAAGGTGGAAGAAGATTCATAAACTACTTCTACACTATTGGGAATATCACGAATATCGATGACCTGAAATGTACTATTTCCTTCATCACAAACAGCATACAGATAGCCATTGTAATCGTGGTAATCTCTATGAATGATATTTCCCCCCTGCGCAGCACCAGCAATAAATAGGTCTTCTAATTCAACTGGATTTTCAGGGTCGGTAACATCGATAAAATGCGTACCCAGGGTGGTACCAATAATACCAATTTCGCGATCATTAATGGTAAGCCCCCAAACTTCATTATAGGCATTGTCATAAAATGTGGAGCCAGGGATGGAAGGATCATGCCAAATGCTCAGAAGGTCCGCTTCATTTTGAGCCAAAAGGGAGGTAGCGAGGAAGGTAAAAAATAAAAGGTAAGTATACTTTTTCATAAAAAATATTTTTATTGACAGATGATTTTATGCGTAGTTTGACTTAGCCGTACGGCTAAGTCAAACTACGCATAAAATCATCTATTGCCTGGTTTTTGAATTAAAATTCTTTATTCATTAGTAGGATCTTCGAGTACTGCAGGGTTCATACCTATAGAAGCGAAGCCACCGTCATGATAAAGATTTTGCATGGTGACTCTTTGTGTAAAATCCGAAAACATCATTACGCAGTAATTTGCACAATCCTCTGCAGGGGCGTTCCCCAGTGGAGACATTTTATCGGCATAGTCAAAAAACTCTGTAAACCCTTTCACTCCGCTACCAGCAGTAGTTATGGTAGGCGATTGGGAGATTGTATTCACTCTCACCTTGTTACGCATTCCGAAATGATAGCCAAAGCTCCGGGCAAAAGATTCGAGTAAAGCTTTTGATTCAGCCATTTCGTTATAATCAGGGAAAGTACGCTGAGCAGCAATATAGGTAAGTGCCAGGATGGAGCCCCAATCATTCATGGCATCCAATTTCCACAGGGTTTGCATCGTCTTATGGAAAGATATAGCAGAGATATCGAAGGTTTTCTGCATCCAGTCGTAGTTCAGGTCGGTATACGCTCTGTTTTTACGAACATTCAGGGACATACCTATGGAGTGCAGGACGAAGTCAAGTTTTCCTCCGAGTGCATCCATTGATTCTCTGAACAACTTTTCGAGATCTTCGAGTTTGGTGGCATCCGCCGGAAAGATAGGAGCATTCAGTTTTTCACCTAGTTCTTGAATTTTACCGAATCGCATGGCGACTGGCGCATTGGTCAGTGTAATTTGGGCGCCTTCTTCTACGCAGTGCTCCGCTACTTTCCATGCGATGGATTTGTCGTCAAGGGCACCAAATATCACCCCTCTTTTTCCGGATAGTAAGTTATTAGCCATAACATAAGATAATTTGGAAAATTGCAATAATACACAAATATAATGAAGAGCGTTTACATAACGCAATAAATAAAAAGACGCCAAGTGGCGAATGCCACTTGGCGTCTTTTTACTTATTGCGTTATGTGGGAAAGAAATTATTCCTCACCTTCGCCCCCGCCTGAAACAGAGCCGATCAATTCCTGGAATTTGCCGAAGCTTCCGGCGATTTCACCTTTCAGGCTATCCAGTTTACCTGTCCATCCATTTAGGTTATCCTTTCCTTTTGTAACCATATCAGTAAGGCCATTGATTTTAGCCAATACATCGCCTTCAATTTGCCCTGCTTCCAGGCCAGAAGTTAATTCTTCTAGGCCTTTGCCTTTTTCAGTCCATTCAGCGACAAAGTCCTGAACGTTTTTCATCAATTCATTGAAGGTATTACCGTGACCAGCCATACCTTGCTGAATACTATTTAGTTGTTCTTTACCTGCGTCGTCAAGTTGTTCCAGTATAGCACCATCAACATTGGTTACTTGAGCCAATTGTTGCTGGAATTTATTTTTTTCGCCTTTTAGAGTTTCCGCAAATTGAGTAACGGAACCCGTTGCGCCTTCCCAATCAGAAGCCAATTTATTGATAGCTTCCTGATACTGAGCA
The DNA here is from genome assembly GCA_964537285.1 of uncultured Saprospiraceae bacterium. Taxonomy (GTDB): domain Bacteria; phylum Bacteroidota; class Bacteroidia; order Chitinophagales; family Saprospiraceae; genus CAZHZT01. The sequence continues at coordinate 13,773 of CAZHZT010000053.1, forward strand.
ATGTTATTACATCCGAATAAAATAACAGCTGCGGCAAGAAGGATGAATGCTTTTTTCATCATGATTAAGATTTTAAGTTTTTCGTTAATAATTCCAAAGATAAAAAGATACCTTGATTATTTTGCAAGTATCTGGTTTAATTTTTTGGTAGTGGGTAGAATCCGTTGATGGATTTATCTAATAAGCTTTACAACTTAAGGTTAACACTTCTCATCAACTGGTTTTACCCACTACCAATTTTTTTACAAAGCCCAGAGTACTTAGCGGCAATAAAAGTTAAAATATGACAAAATTTTGATATTTCACTAATTTAAAACAAACAATTTCGGCGTTTGATGATTTCTATCAAAAATATTAAATTATGGCATTAATTCTGAAATTGTGTATTTTTCTTTTGCCTGGATTTACTTCTGCCCCTGTATCGGAGGCATCAATTGATATCAAACTGGACAATTTTTACCCTAAAGAAGGTAAAATTATTCTCGCTGTATTTGATAACCAGGATGGGTTTTTAAAAGAAGCTTATAATGGTTACTGCTTTCCGGTTGAAGAAGTGAATGAAGGCAAGCTTAAACTGGGAAAGCTGCCTAAGGGCACCTACTCAATCAGTATTTTTCACGACCAAAACAACAATGGAAAGCTTGACAAATCCTTTTTGGGTATCCCTAAGGAACCGTTTGGCTTCTCAAACAATCCTTCTATCAGCTTTGGCCCTCCTACATTTCAACAAACTTCCTTTGAGATAAGCGGCGACATAGAGGTGGAAATAAAACTTAGAAAACTGGGTATTTAACAGAGTGAGGCTGTATCATAAGCCACAAGAATCACTTATGAGACAGCCTCAATATATACTACTTTTTACCGGACCATCATCACTGAATTCAGGTTACCATCGAGATCGTACTCCGTAATGGGGTTATCAGGATCTTCGATCCACTTTCCATCAACATAGAACTTGTAGTGATGTTTACCACTATCCAGTTTAAGAGAAACCTGCCATCCATTTGGAGTCCTTTTCATTGGATCAGCCTTAATATCCCAGTCGTTAAAGGTGCCAGCGATGGTCACACTAGAAGCATCGGTGTAACCATTTAGATAAAAAGCGACTTCCTTCTTAATTCTAAAAACAGAGTTCAAGGTACCGTGTTCATTTTCAATACTTTCAGGATTCGCCGGGTCGTGGTGCCATTCACCATCGACAATAAACTTATATTCATAAATTCCTGGCTCCAGATCGAGGGTTAAAGCCCAGCCATCCTCGACGCGCTTCATTTCGGGATAGCCTTCATTCCAGCCGTTAAAGGTCCCGGAGAGGATAACGCGATCAGCCTCTGGGAAACCTTCAAGATAGAAGTGTGCATTTCCATCAGCAGCTTCTCTAATCGTGTATAACTTCAGGTTGTAAATATCTTCCCAGAAGAGATAGTCGTGGATTTTTACGGTATTGGGCAAATATCTCGGAGGTTCAGCCCAGTAAGCCCCATTGACTACATATTTAAACTGCCAGCTAAAGCTGTCTTCAAAGTCATCCACTTTTTTGCGAAGCTGATAAGTATAGTGGCCTACTTTTTCCATTTTCCAATCTTTCTGAGACCAGTCATTGAATTCACCAGCTACCGCGACCTGGTAGATATCCAGGTCTTCAAAATCTATTTTTTCCCTTGTCCCGCTGAGTGTAGCTTCTTTGTACATGCGTACATCGAATTCAAAAACGATTTCATCGCCTTCAAAAAAGTAGGTTTTAGGGAAAGAAGTATCCCGGGCAATGCTTTCTGCTTTCAACAGCGATGCACTGCCAATTAATGTAATGATGCACGTAAGTGAGAGTATGGTTAAGTATTTCATGCTTAGTTTTTTTCTAAGCCTGTCGCGCAAGCCACAGGCTACACTACACCGCCGCTAAGGCGGCTTTTTTCAGGCCTTCAGGCCTGAATTGCCCATTCATCGTTATCCGTTTACCGTTTACCGTTCCCCGCTTATCAAGGTCTTTGAGGGGTAAAGAAATAGATCATTTGTTTTTGGTAATTCAGGGCGATGGGCCGGGGGGCAAAATAATCAAAACCGAGGACACCGTCAAGTGAGGTATTAAAAGCCATGCTTACTTCTTTCATGTTGGTGAGAAGGGTATTCATTGCCCCTGAGGGAATGCGGCCGATTTTAACGTGAAAAAGCCGGCCAGCAATGACCTCCGTTTTTCCTTGTCCGGCACCTGCCAGGTTAATACGTTTTAAAATTTCAAAACTTTTCAATATGGATTTTTTCACTTTACTGTGCAAAAGATTGATTTCGGCTCCTGAGTCCAGGCAGAAAATCAATGACTCATCATTAATTTTGGCCTCTACTGTTAATACATGGCCTTTTCTGGGTGCTTCTACGCTATCTACCGGGTTACATAGATAGGGGTTCTTATCAAGCGTATTACCGCTTTTATCGAGGCGGCAAAGGATGAGCGTTTTATTATTGTAATCAAAAAAGATTTCAAAGTCTTTTAAAATATTGGGTAGTGGGTAAAACCGGTTGATGAGGAGTGTTAACCTTAAGTTGTAAAGCTTATTAGATAAATCCATCAACGGATTCTACCCACTACCAAATATTGTAACCGATCATCCCCAGCAAGCGGATTTTTTTGCTTTCTTCGATATGGGATAGATCTAAAATATCTGCGGAGATATTGGAAAATCGGTATAAATCCCAATAAAGAGAATTGACGGTTTTGGCTTTCACATTGGTCACAATGCCTGTAGTGCCTACGGAAGCCACTTCGGATCGATCATAGCCGCCTTTAAAATACTTGTTATTGAGAAGTAATCTTTCCGCGCCTGTATCTCCCCGTCATGCCTTCGGCAGTAGCAGAAACAATGATCAGGCGTCCTACCGTCTTAAAAGGGATACGGATTGTGTTGTTAGTATAGACAGCCGTTTGTGTAAAATGGAAGCTTTTGATAATTTCACTCTCCTTGTTGGGAGGATCAAGCGTGATGTGCGTATATGCCAAGGCACTACTCCCCCATCCTGTGGCAGCGGTCATTGCCACAAGAACTATTATTTGCCTAATGTATGGACTAATTTTCATAATTATGCTACTTGATCATATAAAGATAGTACCAAAATTAGGTTAAAGCAAGGGAAAAGGACCCGTTTTGTCGACTAAAAAAAGGTTGTATTATATGAAGCGCCACTTGCTTATTATCGGCATAAAGTCCTTCTCTCGCTTTGTAGCCGTTTTCATGCCAGTAAGTTGCTTGTCCTTCTCGATTTTTCAAAGACTTTTTATCGAATCGTACTTCAGCGGTGATTTGAGGGCCATTGACATCGTCCATATAAAATTCACGCAGTATATAGTTTTTTTTATCTTTACGCGTAACTACATAGTGATACCAGCTGCGAATTTCAACTTCGCCTTCATCGAAAAAAGTGCTGAACCGGCCTTTGAAGCGATCGTCACTGAGGTTGAAGAATTTTTGGGCATTCAATTGATTAATAGAACAGAATGCGATTAATAGAACTAGACAAATGTTTTTGATCATGATGTTTTTAATGGTTTTGTGCAAGGCTATAACTAGTGATCGAAATAACAAGCGCTTAATTGGGAAAGTTCCCTGAGGTGCAACAAACATGAGTCATCCCGAAAATTCGGGATGACTCATGCTTGTAAAAACCTCTACAATTCCTATTAACCAAACACTTACCTACTTTTTCCTTGATGAAAAAGTAGCAAAAAATCAAGGCTGTATTCAACTTTCCACCCTCCATTCCTCCACCGCCTTCTTCTCCGTCGAAAAGTTAATGCCCACGGCCACTTTTTCTTTTTCTGAATCCTGATAAGGTGCCAGGTAGCCCTTTTCGCGAATCTGCTGAAGCGCTGCTTCCGCGCTGCCATCCAGCTTGAACTCAAAGGCGTAAATGTAGTGTTCATTCTCTACCAGCGCGTCGCAGCGACCCTGGGAGGTGTGCACTTCTGATCGGATATAGGTACCCAGCAAAGAAAAGATAAGGTGGACGAGCGCGTGATAGAAGTGCTCATTTTCCTTTTGCCAGAGATCGTAGGGGATGGAGGCAAAAAGGCTATTTAGCGTAGCCACCACTTTTTCGATATCTTTCACGGCAAGGGCCTTAGCCATTGCCACGACTGGAGCAAGGGCATTACCCGGGTATTTTTCCTGATAAACCAATAGTAAGTGCTGTTGCATAGAAAAGCGAACCTCCTGATTGGGATACCGAAGAACGTATTGACGGTAAGTCTTATCAAAATGATCAATAGTCAGGTAGCCAGTCTGGAAAAGTACACTGATGGGGTCAAGGGCGCTAGCATGGAAGCTGGTCAGCTGCTCCGGGCTAGCTTCTGCCAGTTCAACATCATAGTACTGATGCTTACGCATCTCTCTGACCAGGAAGGTTGGCGTGCCTGTTTCGAACCAGAAGTTTTGAAAGGCCTGAGCATCCAAAAACCGAAGCAGCGAGAAAGGGTTATACAATCGATCCACGCCATTCCAGGAATAGCCGTTGTACCAACGCTTTACTTTTTCTAAAAGGGAAGGAAGTGACAAGTTTTCTTGATCGGCAATATACTTTAGAGGTTCAGAAAAATAAGCCTCCACTTCCTCCTGTGTAATGCCGAGCAAAGTGTCCGTGTACCGGTGCAAGCTAATATTGCTCAGATTATTTAATTCCGAGAAGATACTCACTTTTGAAAAAGCCGACACCCCGGTAATAAAGACCAATTCGAGATAGGGGTCGCTGTCTTTAATCACCGAATAAAAGCTCTTTAGCGTTTCCCGATTGGTTTCGGCCTGTTCGATATCATCCAGGTAGTCGATGATCGGCTTATCGTATTCATCAACGAGCAGCACTACTTTTTTTTCTTTTCCTTTTTGCTGGATAAGCGATTTAAACTTTTGATCGTAGCTGGTATCCGGAAGGCTTACGCCCAACTCCTCCGCGGCTGCTTCCAACATATTATGAATAGCCTTCTCCAGCCCAAGGGTGCTTACCCCCTGACTACTGAATTTCAGGCAAATCACCGGATGCTGATCATCCCAATCCCATTGATCTTCGATCCAAAGCCCTTTGAATAGCTCTTTTTGCCCGCTGTACAGCTCTTTTATAGTCGATAGCAGCAGCGATTTGCCAAAGCGGCGTGGCCGGGAAAGGAAGAAGTAATCTCCGTTTTTCAATAGGTTAAAAATTTGCTCTGTTTTATCTACATAGACAAAGCCTTCCTCGCGTATTTTGCGAAAATCTTGTATGCCGATTGGATATTTCATATAGGTAAAGATAGGAGTTTTTAGGTAAAAAAGTGGGAAAACCCATTCTCCGGCATTTTTTTACAGATAGCTGCGGCTTCGCCAATTTTTCACCCTATAGACTTTTTCCTTACCTTATCTCTTCTTTGAACTTTATATTGTACAGGCCTACGACCATCATCGTAAATACACTTAATCCAAACAAGAAAAACGCCCATTGCCCCATTGTCGGGATTGTGACAGTTCCCATCAAATTGACTATGCAACCGGGTTCATCTTCATCATCGTTCAAAATGGTTAGGGTTCCGCTGTAAGCTTGTTCGGCTGTTGGCGAAAAGCGCAATGTAAGCACTTCCTGCTGGCTCGGAGGAATATAGAAGGGCGTCATTGGCTCATTTTCAATTGTGAAAACTGAATCGCCTCCAAAGGCGAAGGATGTAATATTGAGGCTCCCAAGCCCTTCATTACGGATCACTAACTGGCGATAGCTGTTTTGCCCGGGATCAACCCTCACAAAGAAGAAGTCGCTTCCACAAGCCAGATCAGTGATCCCGGTGAGCAATTGGATTTCTGGTGGGGGCACTCTAAAAAAGGTGACCTCCATGGAGTCCCTTTTTTGACTGTATCCACAGTCTACTGCAGAAAATATCCCTTGCAGCTCTCCCATCCAAAGTGGATCGAGCAAGGTCGTCGTCCATACGCCCTCGACATCCACCTCAACCAGAAATGGGGAAAACTCCACAATGAATGGGTCAACCACACTGCCAACAGCTCCGGCAGGGACAAACGCCAGCCCGGGAGCTTTAGTGTGGAGATATTCGTGTTCAGCGTCGAAGAATTCGAAAGTTACCTCGCCGCTCCCTAAATTGGCCAGGGTGAGAAAAAACAAGCTTTCTCCACCAACGTTCACAGGACTGGCTGAGCCAGCTAACTGCCCGTTGACAAAGCCGGCAAGCAGGTCGGATGAGCCATCGAAGGCTTTTCCTCCAAAATCTGCCCTGACAACAAGGCTCATCGAACCGGAATTGGTATTTGGCTGAGGCCATACCGGAGTGGGTATGTCATCCTCCGGCAAGATCAATTCCACCGAATATTCAAGGCATGGCCCCCCGAAGGTAACATACTCGTCCAAATCTCCACCCGGGAAGGGCAAATAGTCGCGAAAAAACCAAGCCGGCATCTTAGCAAATACTGGCAGGCCATAGTCTTCCTCCACCGTGAAGCGGATCCATTGGCTAGCAAAATAGCCATTGGCCGTACCGGTCTCCGTCACAGTGACCAGCAGGCTGTCCGTTCCTGTCCACGCAGGATCTAAAGGCGTAACGATCAGACCGTTATTCCCATTAATATTTCCTTGCAGGTTAGGACTTGTGCCGACAGACCAAACCACCGGGTCATTGTCCTGGGTAACCAAAAAGTTTTCCAGCACAATTTCAGGGAAGGGAATGCCTGTAAGTGTCGTATCGGAAGGGATAGGCAAAAGGCTAATTGGAAAATCGCTGGCCAAAGATACATTCACCTTAAACCCGAGTGGAAAACCGCCTACCTGCCCATTCTTCACAAAAACCGCCTCTTCCAAGGCCGGGAGAACGTTGTCAGCGTCAGACAAATAAACCCGGAAGCTGAGCATTTCACCCGTAACTACATTGGAATGAACCGTGAGAAAATAATAAGCTTGCCCTCCTATAATAAAAGGACTAGCCACGCCTCTTAGCTCATTGCCCACAAATGCACCAAGAATATTCTCGGCGCCATTCTCTGGTAGCCCATCTACTTGGATCTGGGCAGTGATACTCATACTATTGACAAAAGAAGGTGCGTTGACCGACCAATTAGGCCCCTGAGCTTTGACCTTATTGACTCCTGGCAGGATTATAATTCCTGCCAGGAGAAGATATATTTTTATAACATACATACCGGAAGCCAAGCCGGACACTTCCCACCTCAAGCTGTTCCAGCCGGTTTTTGCATCTATTTCTACCATTTTTACCAAATTTCCGGTGGCGTCTACCATAGTCACAATCGCTTCCCCGCTATCCGGTGTTCTGAAGCTAACATTAGTAATGCCGCTAAAAGGATTCGGCCAAACCAGTAAATCGTTCTCCAAACCTTTTGATTCCACAGTGGATACCTCAAAGTCAAGTGTAAAAGGAATTGGAGTTTCGACTGTACCTTCCTGCCCGTCAATGGAAAACCACATGGCTTCGTTCAAATCAAAAATGTTGTCGTCATCAGCCTCATTTAATTTGAAACGCAAAGGCTCGCCAGACTGGTTGGCGTAGATGGTCAGGAAGAACATCCATTCCCCCAGGGCTTCGATGTATATAGCAGGCGCAACACCTCTTACCTCTCCATTGACAAAGGCACCGAGAGTCATTCCTTCTTTGGTAAGGTTGTAATCATCTTCTGATAATACCCCAACCATAATCATGGTGTGCTCAAAATCAGCGGGGGTGACCTCCCACGGAGAATAGGATACCGTTCTGGTTTCTACGATTTCATGTTTAAAATTACCGACATCCGGGTACACCAGAATATCGGGATTGGTGCTCTTCAGCAGGTATCCTTTCGGAGCCTGCATGAAATCGAGGTTACCAATCCAGCCGAATCCTGCAAGATACTGTGCGAAGGCCGTTTGGCTCTTGATCAGGTCGCCATTAAGAGGTGTTAGGGAAGCAAGAGCCTCATCCACTGTTAATGCATCTTGGGGCAGGTAACTAATCCAATTCCACCCTGGCTGGATGGGTATTTCGATATTCGTATAGTCAATAGGAGTACCGACTAGAGAAATCATGTCTGGTACATCTGCCTGGAACTGGTACATGGAGATATTGCCGAGGTCGATCAGCGAACCAATCCATTGGTTAAGCGGATCACCGATATAGCTAGCAAAAGCGGTTTGGCTTTTGATAAGATCATTTTCAGGATGTTCGAGACTCACCAGCACAGAGTCCAAGTCAGAATTAGGGAATCCAAGGTTGAAGGAAATCCAATTCCACCCTGTATGCAAGGGGATCTCCCGCAGTATTAGCCCATTGGTGTGCAATACCTGCGGTTCGTTAGGGGTACCTATCAGTTCATCCGCGGCGAAAGGGAAGCTTTCCAGGACTTGGCCGTATAGGGCGCATTCGTTGGCATCCCAGATTTGGAAGGTCACATCCGCGTCGAGGAAATTATCGCTATAGACCGTCAGGAAGGCTTCGTAGCGGTCAAGGGAAGGAACATATTCCACATAGGCTTTACCTCTCAGTTCTCCATCAATGAATGCAGCCACAATGTCCATATCATCTTCCGACACATCGCCCTGAATATTCAGTTCGAGTGTAAAGTTCATACTGTAGGTAAAGGCCGTCGCGTCGAATTCCCAGATTGGGGAAGGACACAAAACTCGGTAGTCCACCTCAATGGCCTTATTCCCATCGGTTCCCACTACATTGATCTCGGATAAATATTCATTTTGCGGCAGGTCATCTGGGAAATTGAATGTGATGGTCTTCAATTCTCCCGGTTCTAATGTGCCGTTAAGTGGAAAAACATTCATCCAAACCGGAACAGGGCCGTAATTTACCGATCCGTCCGGATTGTCAATCCGTGGCCCTGTAATGGTATAGTCAAGAGGAGTACCGCTATTGTTGACAATCTTCCTGGTGACGGTCAGCCCCGAACCTTCGATAACAGATTCGGATATATTAGACCCGGCCTGCCACCGGAGCGGGTTGAGGTCAACGAGGAATTCCCATTCCTTGTAATTAACCTCGGAACTACCGGGCCCACCTACTGGCACTTCCATTTCATTGCCCGCGAGATCCTTTACCGCTGTTGCCCTGGCCTTCAGGACTTTGTCGTTAATAAACTTGGATTGCACTTCCGGGGTAATGATGATCTTATCACCTACACATTGATGGCTGAAGGGCACCAATGCCCCAGTTTCCGTATTTATCAAAGCGATGTTATTCAGATTGATATTGGAGCCGATCCCATCCGCTGCTAAGACTTCGTTGCAATTAATCAACTCATTGAAGGTGATCGAAATTTCGTCGCCAGGCGACAGGATGCCGTCAGCTGGTTGTGGTGCGCCAAAAAGTCCGGGCGCTTCAGTTTCCTTGATAACTTTTATAACTTCAGAAATACCGGGTGACAGATTGCCGCCAATAGTGCCTGAACAATCCGCCACAGCCCTCAATTCATAAGCGCCGTCCTCAAGCTCCATCATATCCCATTGTACAATCTTGAAGACTGGATCGTTGGCAAAGCTGGACGCAGGCAGTTCCAGGATGTTGATCCAGGAACCGTCGCCTTCCATGAGGCGATATTGAAGACGCACCACATCAAGGTCAGGATCCTGATTGTCGTACTCCGTCAAGGTCACAAAAAGATTTTCATTGCTCGGGGTAACGACGTGGTTCTGCAAGGGAAATGAAATGTCGATTGGTGAACAGGGTTCAACGAAATAAACATCTAATTCCAGAGGTAGGTAGAAACGGCTGTAGATCTCCTTCTCACCATTCGCTGCCGCTTCCGACTGAAAATCGTCGTAAATCAAAAAGCCACTACCGTTTTGTAAGTCAAATCCTACTGACTCGGAATGATCAATTTGACAAGCGGTAGCAAAATACAACTCCAGGTCTTCAAAGGTGAACTGCCCGGTATTGGGATGTTCCACAGTTATCGTCTTTTGAATGGATTCATTTCCGATGAACTGAAATTCGATCGGAGTGATCAACGGCTGGCCATCCACCTTGATAATGGCGCCATCGGGATTGCCGCCTTCATCGACTCCCAGTTCATATACCAAACCATCCACGCCATTAGGCCCGATGCTACCCAGGGTTACCTAAAAACAGCCGGGGTATTCTCTGGTACATTAGTGGCCACATTCTGATTGACCTGAATGAACACTTCTTCGCGATTCAGTGTACCGGGTATCCAAGGACACATCGACTCACCGCCCTTGAGTTTGAACATGGGGGCACTAGCAAAAGGCGCATTGTTAATATTCGTAATATCATAATCAGTATCCTGTATTGCATTATCGAAACCGTAAAGCGATGCGATCTGATCTTCCAGGGCATCCACTTCGTCTTCAAGAGCCTCCAGATCATCAAAGTCGATCTTTGGAGGTCCCGCTTCATAAATATCTACAGAGTAAAAATCATTCAGATCATCATCCGAAAGGGTGAAGGAGGTTTCCACGAAGTTACCGGTGGAAACGCCTTGCGTTGTTTCGTGGGTATGGTCCCAACCAACCTGAACGTTCCAATCGACACCAAAACCATCCCATTCCCATCCGTGTTCATTTTGGACGCCAACGCCTCCTCCAATGGAAGTGGTGTATGTATTGGTACCTGTCAGAGAACTCGTTACGGTCTCCGTGTACCCGGCTGCGGCATCAAAGGTAATGTTCCGGTCATAGTTAGCACCTTTTTGACGGGCCCGCTTATTGGCAATGGTTGACAGCCACTTATCCCTGGATCTTATAGCATCATCTTTTTGAGCCTGTGTTGCTCCCGGATTCGTAATTATATCATTCAGTTGTGGAATTACTTCTGTTAATATTTGCCATTCTGAAAACACAAAATCGGTAGAAAACCCGTTAGGAGCAATACTCAAAACCTGGTCAGTGAGGAATGCGCAGTTGTCAAAATCATAGTCGAGGACATCCCTTGCCCCTATCTCAAAATTCATTGCTGCACCAAAATACACGTCGGCATAGGTGCCCCAGATATCGTCTCCGTCTGAGGTACTGATTTCCTTGATCGTTGTAAAGCAAAACTCCGCAGCATTGGAATTCGATTGGGTAGCTTCAAAGGAACCAGACAAGGTAGTGGTGTTGCTTGCGTCAAATGTGCTGATCGTTCCCGCCCCGATTCCTCCTATCAGGATTTGTGCCTTTGCCCCAAACTTGAAAGCCACATCAGTACTGGCACTTTCGGAATTAACATTGACATCTTCCCAGGTTACGCAAGTCTCGGTTCCTTGGGTAAGGGTCGCATACGAACCATCTCCCGGGGGGTCATAAACGATTCCAAATACTTCCGAGGGGCCGCTGGTCGAGATCTTTGCGGGCAACTGCCGTTCGCCCAACACTATGGCCTGGTAAGTATCCGAAGCCGAAAGCCCGTCCACGAATGCTGTAACTTGCATACTCTTGATATGAGGGGGGAGCATATTCGGATTGTTGGCATACCACTCATACAGGTAAGTGCTCGTGTCACTTTTAAATTCTGCCTGTTCGTACTCAGCTATCCCATTGTCAATGACAAGGTCAAAGGTATCCAGGTAACAGTCTCCGCCATCGTAAATTTGATATACCCTTACATTATTCGAATACAGCTTCGGGTTAGAAAATTCCTGCGAATCATAAATCAGGGGTAAATTGCAGTCATTAGCGATCAAGCCATTATTGATCTCGCCGATCTCAACAACCGGCGCACTGATGTACATAAAATCGACCGTGTCTTTCATGATCCCGCGCAGATCAACCTCCTGGCCGCCCTGCACTTGAAAGTAATCATAAATCACACTATTGGAATGCTCAACGACAGATACAGTCACCGGAATAGGCGGTACATTTTTAAATTCATACTTTCCATTCACATTATCCAACTGAATGACCTCCTCATAGCAACCGTTCTGCGCAGCCAGTTTCACCTTTACAATGGCTGCCGGGTCGCCGTTGCCATCTTCCGGGATGACCGATAAGCGGCAATGCCCTCCAAATAACTGACCTTCTACTTCCCGCTTGGTCGTATTCTGGAACAGTGTATTGGCAATGGGCACGTTCAGGCGTTTTACCTGAAAAAAAGGAGGGAAAAATTGATGCGCCGTGGAATCTTTGCCGAATTTAGGGGTCAACGTAATGTTTGATCCAGGCTCGAAATCGCCTACAAATTGCCCGTTTTCATTGGTGTAAATAGGAGGGGTAAAAGAATTCCCATTCACCAGAATCTCCACACTGTCCTGAAAACAAAAGGTATTTTCAAAACGAACCACCCCAAAAATAGGGACGGTGGAAATGTCCGTAAAATCAACATCGTTCACCGCCGTTGCACTATTATTAATGTTGACGAAACGGGTATTGGGTTGGAACTCATGAGGCGTTTCCTTTTGCCTGAACGTAATGAAAGAATAGGAAGCATTTTTAACAATCCCTTCTCCTGTCATGGCTGAACCGCCGTCAATCAGTTCCGTTCCGCTGCCCTCGTTGAGATTGAAATAGGAATAAAGGCTGGCATGTCCAATATCCGTTCCACCATTGTTGCTTTGTGAAGCATTGAGTTGGATCTCAGCCAGAGTCAGGAGGGAATCGGTATAGAAAGCCACCTCATCGATCAGACCGGTGTAGAAATCGGTGGGGGTCGTAACACTTTTTGCTGCCAATTGCCAGGCTTCGCTGTCCCATACACCTGCTAAATTAGCGTAATTTAGGGTATTTTCCACATTGCCGTTGAGGTAAAAAGTCAGTACCCCTGTAGCGCCGTTCAAACTGAAGGCCAGGTGCTGGTATTCCGAGGCGGCATCGCTCAGTTCCTGGGTTTCACCGTTGATGGTGAGCTTGTATTTGCCGTTTTCAATAAAAAGATTAAAGGCATCACTGCCTCCCTGTACCTTGCTCAAAATAGACTGAGTGCTGCTGAGGTCGAAGGGGTGTACCATCAGCTCGATATGGCTGATGTTGGGGAGGTCGAAATTGGTTAGTACCGCACACGACTGGTAGGCGGCATTGAATTCCAGGGCAAAATTATCATAAAATAACTTTTCTGGTTTTACCGTAAAACTCTGTTCCTTGCTGTAGTTAACGCCTTCTATGAAGTAAAAACCACTTGCATCGGTCATAGCCCCGTTTTTGATGTCAGGGGTGTCCTCTGAAAAGCTCGTCCCGTTTAATCTCCCGTCTATATTATTGTCCGAAATATCAAAAACCTTGCTTCCAAGCCCTTCGTCAAACTTCCAGTAAGCCACCAGGCCATTTGTCAGTTTGCTGAGGGTGATGTTCTTGGTGGTGATGAGTTCGGTTTGGGTGAGCAGGCGATTGTAAATGCGCACATCATCCAGCCAGCCCTCAAAAAAGCCTGTCTGATCTCTGCGGCTACCGATAGAAAACAAGGCATCCTCATTGACAATCGCAGCCTGCATGGAGGCAACAAACCGGCCGTCAACGTACAAGATCAATGAACCGCCTCCATAAAGGGCGGCAACATGATGCCAGCTATTCCGCTCATCTTTTGCAACGGTGCCGGGGTCATCTTCAAACTCATAGGTGAGTTCGTGCGCCGTGCCATCCCCGACACCCACGACCACACCTTTGTCCAAAGCCGCCGGGGTGGTATGTATCCAGAAGTTTTTATTCAAATCGCTGCCCAGGTCGATGATTCCGTCCGAATCATGGCTGGCGCCGATCTTCACCCATGCCGAAACAGTGAACATATCCGTCAGTAAGGAATCGTGATGCGAAACGCATACATAATCGCCAAGGCCGTCGAAGGCTAGCGAATTACCGAAGGTGGGCGTCAGGCTTACCGTAGCGCCGGGAACGGGGTTGCCGTTCGTAGTTTCGACTTTGCCGGTCACCAGGCCATTGGGGTTGACAAAGCCGACGCTCATGCCAGGCACGCCCTTGCCGAAGTTGTTCTTGCCGATGACCTTGTATTCGTAAAACTCCCCGGCCTGCACGTTGAAATCAATGAACTGAGTGATACCCGGGTCAACACTAGTCAGGTAAGCATCGTCCCGCAGTACGATGAACCCCTCCGAAGAAGTAGGACCTAATGGGTCTTCCGACCAAGAAATAAGTACCCGATCAGGGAAATCGCCCTGCGAAGCTATCACACCGGGCGATTGAGGAGGCATCCGCAAAATGGCCCATATCCCATACTCACTGGTATAGGGCTGTGAAGTGACGGAACCGACAAGGGGTTGCCCGATAATGATGTCAGATTTATTTGTATTGCTAAACGCATTGGTAGTTGTACCATATATAAAATTTACCTCCCCTCCGGCCACAGGCAGTCCGTCCAGCGGATTGCAGTCCGTTTCCACCTGGGCATAAAGCCACTGGCTCATCCCTATGCAGAAGAGCAGGCATAGCAATGATGTATATATATATTTCATGTCTTATTTTTTAGTTTTAAGTCGTCAAATCAGACGGATTTGAGAAAAACAAATACGCAAGACCAAGCCCCCAGAGGGGCGTATTGCAGTCCCATTCTTTATTTTTTGATGATGTACAAGACGGCGATATTCTTGGAGCGGGTTTCGTTGCCACCACTAGATGAGCTGTTTCCAGAAATGGAATGTGTATACCCAGAGTGTGTACTTGTAGTAAAAGAGTGAGTATGCCAACCTGTATCATCAGCTACAACGGCACCAACTCCTGCTGCAACGGTTTCACCCGTCCGTTTATAGCCACCATCATTAGTAGTACCTGTGTGGTTATGAGATCCTCCATTGCTGGCAGAATAGGAGCCCGAACCGTGACTATGGCTTCGGTAAGCATCTCCCTGGGAAGTACCTACATTATCCCCCGTGGCCCCACCGGCAGCAGATGCACTTCTGGAATTGCGGTCAGGATCAGTAGATTCTCCGTTCGCCCAGCCCCGCAAAAAGACACCGCGGGAGTCCGGTACATTGAAATCCGTATTTCCGTTTTGCGAACCAATGCCAGTTGTACCGTTGCCCCAAGCGGTGCCAATAGCGGCGAAAAGCTCAGGGTATTCACTACTGCTCAGCGCCCGGCCATCGCAGGGTATATAGTCAGAGGGTACTTTGGAAAGCGGGCCGGCAAAAGGCATCATGGAGCCAGAGGGCACACCATTGCCTGCCCGTGCGGCATACTGGGTATTCAGGGTGTAAGGAGCATAAGTCAATTCAGTCCTTGGAGAAAGCTCCACACCATTGACCTCCACGCCTACGAAGAGGGTTTCGGTAAAATCGGCAGCATCCAGCGGTACAATGCTACCCAGGCGGTGGCTGTACACCCCGCCCGATACCTGTACGGTGGCCGTTTCTTCCCAAACAGCGGTCCCACCGGAGTTGGTATTGTAAAGGCGGAAAATGACGTCATAAGGGCCATCGTCCACAGCGGTGCTGTTAGCGTCTTTAAGCGTGCCCTGAATACTTATTTTGATGTCATTCTGGGCAAAAACAAAACCTGTCGAGGCACAGACTAAGGCCATCGCAACAAAGAATTTGAGTAAATTTTTCATGGGTATTTTGTTTAATTGTTTTGATTGCAGAATAGCCATTTTGAACCTTGACAGCTATACCTGCGCAGGATTAAAAAAAAGTACCAGTCCGGTTGTCGGGCAGTCAGGGTCACTCAAGGGCAGTGCGTACGTTTCGTACACAAAGCTTGAGGCCTCGATAGCCCTGCTAAAAAGGAATGTATACCAAAATCGAAGTGATTTGGTATAATCACCCTTTCAAGAACTAGGTGGTGTTCGTCTAAAAACAGTCTAAAATTAAGGCATGTAAAAAGTTTATATTAATGAATGTGCTCAAGTGACAGATTCGTGGGGTGAGCTGAAAGAATCTAGTGACAAGCTGTATCCTGGAGGGTTCTGTATCTTTCATTTGGTTGAAAACAAGAGGAATGGTTTATGGTGCATTGTGTTTTTAGTGGCTTTTTTTTTAGATTTGTTTAGAAGTTATCTCGTTTATTTGAGGATGGTTAAAATGGGAGAAAATGGTTTTTTTAAAAAAAACATATTCAAAGATGCTACGAACGACCTTACTACTTCCTTTTTTTGTTGCTTTTACGCGCTATCCTTACCGGCGCAAGTCGAATTTGACAGCCTTCAAAAAATAATCAGCCAGGCCGGTTCTCCGGACGAGAAGGTGGAGCAATATTATGCCTTGCTCCGATACCTGAGCAGAACCAATGATCCCCGGATAAAGGAATATGCGGAAAAGCTTTGTGCTTACGCTGAAAAAGAAGACCTGCCCCGGGGCCTGGGCTACGGCAATAATTTGCTCGGGTTTTATTGCCTCTACCAGGGGAATGACCTCCAGGCGGCGGTACAGCATTTCCAGCGTGCCCGGGAGCAGTTTGCCCTAGCCGACGACATGCCACAGGCCGTAAATTCGTCCATCAATCTGGGAATTGCCTTTGAGCGGCTGGGGCAAGGAATGCAAATGGAGGAGGCGTACGACGAGGCCCTCCGTCTTGCCGAACAATCCGGGGAGCCCGCTGCCCTCCAATATTTTGAAAAGGCGCTTGATGCCAATCAGCAACTGGACGAGCCCTTCATTCACGCCCAGATACTTTTTGGTCAGGGGCGCTTGTTGTCTCAAACGCAGCCTCTCCAAGCTGTTGCAATCCTGGAGAAGGCCGAACAAATCGCACAGGACATTGGTGAGCAGCATTTCGTACTGTACGTCCGGCAATCGCTTACCAATACTTACCAGCGCATAGGCGATTTCAGCAAAGCCATTGAAGTGACGACAGCGAGACTACGAGATGCGGAGCGCATGAGCGATGCTGTTCAAATGATTACGGCCTATAATGACCTGGGGCCACTATATACCAACCTGGGAGATGATGAAATGGCCCTGAAACAATATCAAGAGGCACAGGATCTACTCAAAACGGTGAATTTCCCTAATGGTCAAATGGTCACACTCGGCAACCTGGGCCTTTTTTACAGGAACAGAGGCGAGCACGAAACCGCACTTTCTTATTTTGAACAATCCCTATCCCTCGCCGATAGCATGGGCATGGCTTTGATCAAACTGAACAATCTGAACGAAGCCGGGTACAGCTACCTCCAAACGGGGGCTCTGGAAAAGGGAAAGCAATGTTTCGAGGAGACCCTGACCCTCAACGCCGGACAAGATGCATCCAGGGCTCAATATGCCATGCTGGGCCTGGGCATGTACCAGTACAAAGTCAAGAATTACCGCAAAGCTATTGACTATCTGATGCCCGTGCAAGCTTACGCCAGGGAAAAACGGGACTTCATTCTGCTAAAAGATGCCTCTAATTATCTACGCAACAGCCACCGCAGCCTCGGTAATTACCGGGAGGCCCTGAACTGGACGGAGACCCTGATGGCGATGAGCGACTCCCTTCGCGATGAAGAGAATCTGCGCAAAATCACCACTTTGAGGCTCACATCTGATTTCGAGCGGGAAAAAGAACGTATTGCCTTCGAGTAACAGCAGAAAGAAGTGCTGCTCCAGGCACAGACCCGCCAGACGCGCACGGTGGCCTTTGCAGTGGGTGCATTGGCTCTTTTGGGCTTCGGCTTTTTCTGGAATGCCCGCCGCAAAAACAAGGTAATCGCTATCCAAAATCGACAGCTTGAGCAGCTCAATCGCACCAAAGACCGCATTTTTTCCATCATCGGCCACGACCTGCGCAAGCCGGCTATTGCCTTTCGGGGCATCACCCGGAAAGTAAACTATTTGCTAAAAAAACAGGACTATGCCACCCTGGAACGCCTCGGCGATGAAATAGAGCGCGATGCCCAGACCCTGAACCAACTCACCGACAACCTCCTCAACTGGGCCTTATCTCAGAAAAATGTACTGCCTTATCATCCGGAAGCTATTCAGGTAGCTGGACTGATAGAGGAGGAAATAGCCATTTTTCAAAAAGCAGCTGCTGAAAAAAAGATCGAACTGGCCTCCAACGTACCGGCTGGATTTTCGGTTCTTGCCGATCCTGACACTTTGCGCATCATCGTGCGCAACCTGATCGACAATGCGGTCAAATACACTTCCGAAGGCGGCCGCGTTGAAATAGCAGCGGAAACCGAAGCGGAAGGGGGCAAGATCGTCGTCAGCGATACCGGCCTCGGCATTCCGGAAGAGCAATTGAAGGATGTTTTCCTCCTCAAAGAAGACAAAAGTAAAAAAGGTACTGCCGATGAAAAAGGCGCCGGAATTGGCCTGCACCTTGTACATGAACTAATAAAATTAAACCAGGGCGCCATCAAAGTGACCAGCCGATTAGGGCAAGGAACGAGATTTGAAGTACAAATGCCCATTACTTAGCATTAAAATCAACACTTATGGATACTTTCAAGCTAGATGTTTTGATCGTAGAAGACAATCTCTCCTTTTCGCTGGAACTAGCTATGCTAATCGAAGAAATCGGTTACAATGTGATCGGTACCGCAGATAATGCAAAGGATGCCCTGAGCCTGATCTACGATAAAAAACCCGGCATCATCCTGATGGATCACGAGATCAAAGGCGACATGACAGGCATCGAGTTGGGAGAAAAATTCAACACCTGAATATTCCCATCTTGTACATCACTTCTTTTGGAGGTGATAAGTACTACGAAAAGGCCAAAAAATCGAATATGATTGGTTATTTGGTCAAACCTATTGAGAAAGTCAGTTTGCGCACAGCCCTGGAACTAGCAGTGCAAAATGCCTACCTTAAAGAAAAAGAAAAAAGTCCGAAAAAACCCGACACGACCAATCAATTTCTATCAAACGAATGCTTGTTCATTAAAAAGAGCGGAGCCTTTCACAAATTGACTATTGCATCAATCGCTTTCATTCAGGCAGATGGCAATTATTGCGACATTGTCACTTCTGATGGCAGCATTTTTGTCTCTCGCACCCCCTTGTCAAAAATGGAAGAAATACTCCCGAGCCAAGATTTTATGCGGACGCACCGGCAGTACATCATCCGCTTGGATAAGATCGATATGGTCGACATATTTGAAGGCTTCGTAAAAATTGCAGATAAAACCATCCCCATCAGCCGCAACAAGCGAAAAGAATTAGCCGATATGCTAAATATGTTGACATGAGAGGTACCTTCTAACTTCCTACTTTATACTCTTGAACCGCCTTCTGCTCCGTCGAAAAGTTAATGCCCACCGCTACTTTTTCCTTTGGGGAATCCTGATAAGGCGCCAGGTAGCCCTTTTCCCGAATCTGCTGAAGCGCTGCTTCCGCGCTGCCATCCAGCTTGAACTCAAAGGCGTAAATGTAGTGTTCATTCTCTACCAGCGCGTCGCAGCGACCCTGGGAGGTGTGCACTTCTGATCGGATATAGGTACCCAGCAAAGAAAAGATAAGGTGGACGAGCGCGTGATAGAAGTGCTCATTTTCCTTTTGCCAGAGATCGTAGGGGATGGAGGCAAAAAGGCTATTTAGCGTAGCCACCACTTTTTCGATATCTTTCACGGCAAGGGCCTTAGCCATTGCCACGACTGGAGCAAGGGCATTACCCGGGTATTTTTCCTGATAAACCAATAGTAAGTGCTGTTGCATAGAAAAGCGAACCTCCTGATTGGGATACCGAAGAACGTATTGACGGTAAGTCTTATCAAAATGATCAATAGTCAGGTAGCCAGTCTGGAAAAGTACACTGATGGGGTCAAGGGCGCTAGCATGGAAGCTGGTCAGCTGCTCCGGACTAGCTTCTGCCAGTTCAACATTGTAGTAACGATGCTTGCGCATTTCCTTGATCAGGAAGGTCGGTGTGCCTGTTTCGAACCAGAAGTTTTGATAATCATAGTTTTCCTTGAAGAAGCGGAACAACGAAAATGGATTGTACAATCGCTCCTCTCCTCCCCAGGAATAGCCATTATACCAGCTTCGCATCTTTTCCCGGTCTACTTCATTCCAATGATGCGGGAAAAAATGCTCGATCTCTTTTTCGGTGATGCCCAGTAAAGTATGGGCAAAGCGGCTGAGCGTCAGGTTTTCGAGATTATTCAGTTCTGAAAATATACTCACCTTCGAAAAGGCCGACACTCCGGTAATGAACACCAATTCAAGATAGGGGTCACTGTCTTTGATCACCGAATAAAAGCTCTTTAGCGTTTCCCGATTGGCTTCGGCCTGCTCGATATCATCCAGGTAGTCGATGATCGGCTTATCGTATTCATCTACGAGCAGCACTACTTTTTTTTCTTTTCCTTTTTGCTGGATAAGCGATTTAAACTTTTGATCGTAGCTGGTATCCGGAAGGCTTACGCCCAACTCCTCCGCGGCTGCTTCCAACATATTATGAATAGCCTTCTCCAGCCCAAGGGTGCTTACCCCCTGACTACTGAATTTCAGGCAAATCACCGGATGCTGATCATCCCAATCCCATTGATCTTCGATCCAAAGCCCTTTGAATAGCTCTTTTTGCCCGCTGTACAGCTCTTTTATAGTAGATAGCAGCAGCGATTTGCCGAAGCGGCGTGGCCGGGAAAGGAAGAAGTATTTCCCACTTCTTAAAATCTTAGAGATATGCTCTGTTTTATCTATGTAAACAAAGTCTTTTTCTCGAATTTCCCGAAAATCTTGTATGCCGATTGGATATTTCATATAGGTAAAGATAGGAGTTTTTGGGTGAAAAAGGGGGAAAGTCACCTTTCACTTTCTAACTTTCTATGCTTTTTAAGACGGGTCAAGGCATCATACATGTTTCACAACACCTAAGTAGTTCACGGAAATAGAATATATAAATAATCTTTGTCCTCTGTAGAAGCATTTTTTACTTGGAGATCGATGGCTTATACAGTTTAATTCCGTGAACTACTTATGTATGTAACTGCATAAAAAATTAATAAAAAAACTTGAAAAAATAAATATTTTGTTTTATTTAGTAGCAAAATAAAAAGCGATGCTCGTAACAGATATTAACCAATTAGACCTCTCCGGAAATTACACCTACAAAGACTACCTGAATTGGAAGTTTGATGATATGGTAGAACTTATTAAAGGTAAAATTTTTAAAATGGCCCCTGCTCCTAGTGCCAAACACCAAAGAATTAGTAGAGATTTGATGCTTTACATCGGCAATTACCTAAAAAATAAAAACTGCGAAGAATTTGCCGCCCCTTTTGATGTACGTCTACCATTGCCTCCCCATCAACGATCAGCCGATAAAATAGATACGGTCGTTCAGCCAGATATCAGCATCATATGTGATTTATCAAAAATCGACGAAAAAGGCTGTCATGGTGCGCCCGACTGGATTATTGAAATTCTATCTAAAAGCACTGCTCAAAAGGACTTCAAGGAAAAGTTCGAGATCTATCAGCATGCGGGTGTAAAGGAATATTGGATTATTCATCCAAGTGAACAAACCGTTGCGCCTTACATTTTGAATGAAGACGGAGAATATGTCCTTATTCGCCAAAAATTGTATGTAAAAGGTGAGACCATTCCTGTTCATACTTTTCCCGACTTTGAGATCCCGCTTGATGAAGTATTCACTTCCACTGATTTGTTTTAAATTCGTTGGAAAGCCTCGCCGATGCCTCACATCGCCTACGTTTTTTGCCTTGTTGAAGAAAAAATCTCTTCGTTCAAAATATTCATTAACTTATATTCTAGAGTACTAAACTTTTTTAACTTTGTTTTTCAAGGCTCATATTGAGGTTCTGGATGATTTCATTTGGTCGAAATTAATTTGGGAAGTCCTTAAATCAGGCCGTTAGGCCTGCCTGATCGTAGCCCTGGGAGAACCCAGGGGTATAAGATATAGAGACGAACTTCCGCGTAGCGGAAGCACATCATAGGCTATTGCTCTAGTATTGTGGGCTTCCGATAATGTCGTCAACTTATGCTTTTTCTTTGCCTGGCGCTTTAGCGCCAGGTGTAGTGTTAATATTTATCGGGGCTTTAGCCCATTAATAATGAAAGGGCTAAAGCCCAATCTGACAACTATTCCCCCCGGCACTGAAGTGCCGGGC
>CAZHZT010000054.1:0-35607 GCA_964537285.1 uncultured Saprospiraceae bacterium
ACATTGATGCTAGCACTACTCAGAAGAAATTAGGCCTGCCTTTTGTTCTTAAAATGTTTACCAAATGAAAGCATCTAGAACCAAAAAAGTCAAAAATGATGTGCAAAGCTGATGCTTATTTATCTTTGATCTTTAATATTTTATACCTTTCTGATCCTACCAAAATTACATACCATCCTTCGTGTAGTTCTTCCAGGTCGAGGGTTTTTATTTGGGGATCCTGAAAGTTTAAATGCTTTTTATAACTTACTTCCTTCCCGAGGATATCGAATATTCGAATAGGACCTTGAATATCTCCTTCCAACGTGACTTTGCCCGTGGTCGGATTTGGGTAAATGGACAAGGACGTATTTTTATTTTTAAAATCTTCTATTTGATTGCTACGGTCATTAATGACGATATTTGAATAACTGCTTGCAGAGCAGTTCTCCTCTATAATTCCGGAAAATAGACTGCCGGATTTCGCATGAAAAGGAGGTTTCAGAGTGATGCTTTTTCCTGCCTCGAAAGTGACTGCATCGCCATTTTCAATAGATGCAGTCGATTCAATGGAGCTGTACGCAGAATATACGGTTTGTTCAACCCGGGAAATGAATAACTCCGGAGGACATTGAGTGAATTTTGAGATTTCTGTACAATTGGTGGCTTCTCCATTGATAACTTCAATAGTATGCCCAAGTTTGTTGAAACCCGTAACTTCTTCCCATATATTCTGGTTGTTGGGTAACAAATTAGCAAAGCGGATGGCATATTCTGGTCTGAAATAGAGATCCGCTTCGGGATCCGGAAGATGCATCAGCAATTCATAGGATCCCTCAGGCATTTCTGATGGCAGGCATATTTCTTCCTGAAGTGAAACTTGCTCCAACCAAAACCTTGGATCTGTATTTAGTGGAGCAAACCAGCTTTCCCCCGTAATGGTATTTCTCATAACCAAGACTGCTTTTCTAGGGTTGAATGGGGTGGCATATCCTTCATTTTCAATATCCAAAGAAAAAGAAATAGATTGTCCGGTGGAAGCAGTATTGGGAAAGGAACCATTTTTCAATTTAAAACTATAACCCAGCTGCTTCTTAATCATTTCCATACAATCTCCTATCCAATCTGCATTGACATCCGGGTGATTGTATTGGGCATTCAGATAGGAGTAGTGGAAGCGCCGAAGTTCGCTGTCTGCACGGGCAGAAGGATGGGAGCCCGAGCAATTGTCATAAGGATTATAGGGAGAGCAGGTTTCGCCTCCTACTGCTACAAACTTAGAATCAGCGGCTAAATAAGGCTTCAAATTGGTGGTATCTTCCAGAGACGGAAGAGAGTCGTTGCCATAGTCGTTGTAAGTACCAAAATCTGTAGGGCTGGCGAGAAAGCAATCGTTGTGAAACCCAATGCGCGAAGCATCTGATCCAGAGAATGCTTCTTCAAGATCCAATGGAGGGTAGTTCGTTGGGGCATTGATGCCTCCCAGAAGGCGTTGTTTTATTTGAGGGTAACGAACCTGGATCATTCGTTTTTTAGGAAATACATCCAGCATTTTTTGTAAAACCTCATTCCTATCCTGCCAATTGTTATTGAAAAGCTTAAAACCGGGCGGTTGAGACGCATCTCCGAAAAAATCTGTATAATAATTTTCTCCCCACACCCCAATAAAACCCATTTGGATCACTGCAACAACATCTTGATTTGAGGCTAAAACAGGAGCCAGCTGATCTATGTGGAATAACACCCACTCTTTGGGGGCATCTCCGTAAGGAGGGCAAATCCAGTTGCTGCAACCTGATCCGTCAACTTCATCGGTGTAGGCAAAGCGGACGATGATTTTAACGCCGGCATCTCGCGCTGCCTGAAAGTCGAGTTCCATATTATCCAAAAAACTTTGGGAAATAGGGCTGTTTTTAAAATCTTCTAAAAAGAAATACCTGAAAACCAAGCTACTATGGATTTTGAAATTAGGATCGTCGAGGGGTTGATGGAGATCCCGATATCCTGCCAGGGTATTGGCATCCAAAACCTGGTAATTCCCAGAGCGGGTTTCAGAATAGCGGTAGAAGCCCCTTTCGGGATTGGGGAAGTCTTTTAAAGAGGGTTTGTAAGTGATTTGAGTACTTTGAGCAATGCTTGATGATATAGTGAAAAGGATGAGTGGTACGTAAATAATGTGTAGAGATAGTTTCATCATAGTGTTTTTTAATGGTTCTTTGACATAAATTGTGATAAAATGGAGTTTAAAAATGATAACCCCTTCAGCCACCAGGGCATTCAGGTTTTATCATTTTTAAACTCCACACAATTTGTCAAAGAACGGTTTTAATTTTGTTCAGGTGCTTATCTGATTATTTTCAATCTGCTTAATGTGTTTGATCACTGATTAGGCTGATGAACACAGATTAAAAGGGGATTGGCCTGCGGCCAATTTGTATCCAAGTTATCATTTGGAGGGTAGCTCTTTCACGATCAGGTCAATCAGCGACAAAGGCATCTGCTACTCGTTTAATAATTCAGAATAAACAATATCAAACTGCTCACTAACGGCCTCGATACTAAACAATTGCTCCGCATACTTTTTTAAATGCTCTGGTTCAAATGATGTTTTTTGTTGTATGATCTGCGTTGCAGCTTCTATCAATTCCGTTTCATTCCCTTTTTCAATTACAATCCCCACATCCGAATTTACAAAATATTCCGGTCCGCCACAACGGGTACAGATGACAGGCTTTCCGGCGGCAAGTGCTTCAGCTGTAGCCACAGAAAAGGTTTCCACATTACTAAAACAAATATAGGCATCGGTTTGCTGCATAGCAGCGAGTACTTTGGGGTTAGGAAGCCTGCCATATAAGGTAAGCTTTTCTTTTAAAAGGGGCAAGTTTTTAATAGAGCGCTCTATGATTTCTCTATCCGGGCCATCCCCAATGATATGAAGGCTTGCTTTCGGTTCAATTTTTACCAGTTCATGAAATGCGCTGAGTAAGCCTGTTATATTCTTTTTATCGTCATAGAAATCAGAAACATTTAAAAAATGAAAATTCGATTGTCCGAATTTAAATGTAGCATCTGGATGGTGCTGACTTTCAACTACATTCGGAATGATCTTAATTGGAGATTTAAAACCCAAAGATTTCATAGCAGATTGTATGGAAGGAGAGACGACCGTTATGAGTTGGGCCTGATTACCTGTCCAGATAGCTATTCTCTGTTTTAGGCAGGAAAATTCATGGAATTTTCCACTAGTGAAGCCTGTCCAATGTTCCGTAAGAATGACAGGACTTTTGTACAGAAGCTTATAAAAAATACCGATAATTCCGGGGCGGGTCAGCATGTGGATATGAATGATATCCGGCTTTGAACGTCTGCTTATCTTTCGCCATCCCTGCAAATGTCCAATAGTGTAAAGGATGAGATTAATGAGTTTTCCGATTAATGGGATAGAAGATGGCCGATAGCGAATGCGAATTTCTTCCAGCAGGCTTTCGTGAGAGGAGGAAATTTCAAAGTTGCGATTCAAATCTGGCACTGGGTAAACATAAATCAAGCTTACCTTATGCTTAAGTGCCACTGCTTTAGCATGTTTTTGGATGAAAACAGCATTTTGAGGATCGTTTTCATCGGGATACCACCTCGGAAGAAATAAAATGTGCTTTCCCATATTAAATTCTGCCCTGGCTTTTTCCCATTAGGTTGGCAAGTTTATACAGTATTCGCGCTCCGACATTGCCGTCGTACTCATTCGGAAAGCCGGCTACTTCGCAAAGGTCAAATCCAACAATGGTTCTTCCGGAATATACGACCTGCTCCAACAGATAAATAGCCTGATTAAATTGCAAGCCCCCCGGAACGGGAGTGCCTGTGTTCGGGCATAAGTTTGGATCCAGGGAGTCGATATCAAAACTGATGTACACATTTTCGGGCAGCTCTTGTACGATGGTTTCGCAAATTTGGGCAAAAGTGCTACCGAGAAATTGGGATTTATGAATGGAATGATCATAAAAAACAACTACCTTCTCATTGTTTTCGGCTACAAAATCCACTTCCTCTTGGCAATAGTCGCGAATTCCTACAGATATCAAGCGTTCAATTTGAGGTATTTTCAACGCATGATACATTATAGAGGCATGGGAAAGTTCAAAGCCTTCATAAGTTGCGCGAAGATCCAAATGCGCATCGATTTGTAAGATTCCGAAATGATCATACTTCTCCGCTAGTGCCTCCATTAAACCTAGAGGTACACTATGTTCTCCGCCAACTACTCCGACTAACTGGCCTTTGTCCAGAATTTTAGTGGTTTCCTGCTTAACCCAAATTTTAAGTTTTTGGCAGTTGTCGTTGATCTGCTGAAGTATCCTGATCATATTTTGGTCATCCTCCACGGCGCCACCTTCCTCCAAATAATCAACATACTGTTGAGCCAGATCTCTTAATTCTTCATTACGACTAAGCCAATATGCGTTTGAAGGACGCATGAAAACACCAAGCTTCCAGGCATTTTCAACAAAAGAGTCATATAAATCGAGCTGATAAGATGCCTCGAGTATATTCTGTGGGCCGGTAGCTGTTCCGGTGCCATAGGATACAGTCAAATCCCAGGGAACACTTAAAAGTACAACTTCGGCATGGCGTTCGTCAAAGGGTAAGCCAATGAAACGGCCATTTTTTATTCCGATTCCACTAGGATCAAATTGGTTAATGCGTTCTTCTTTATCCATTCAGAAATGCTTTGGAGGTTTAGGAATATTAGAATGTGTTGGAAATATACATAATTATACTAAACTATGTTTAAAAACTACAGCAATTCTCTGGTTCTAAATGATTTCATTTGGTCGAAATTAATTTGGGAAGTCCTCAAGGAAGGCCGTTAGGCCTGCCTGATATTTTCTCCAAATCCTCCTGGGGAAAAGAGTATTCTCTCTAATTTCTTCCGCTTAGCAAGTAGCCTCAATATCGTCAATTTAAGCTCGTTATAGCCCGGCACTTCAGTGCCGGGAAAATAATTTTCAGGCTGGGCTTTAGCCCTTTTGCTATTAATGGGCTAAAGCCCTGGTAAATCTTAATATATCACCTGGCGCTAAAGCGCCAGACAAAGAAAAAGCTTAAGTTAACGACATTGAGCGGTAGCCCAAAACACAAGAACTATAGCTTATGATGTGCTTCCGCTGCGCGGAAGTTGGTCTCTATATCTTATAACCCTGGGAGCACTCAGGGCTACGATCAGACTGGCCTAACGGCCTGCTTTAAGGACTTGTCAAATTAATTTCGACCAAATGAAATCATCCAGAACCAATTAACTACATTTGCGAATAATATTTCACAAAAGAAAAAATTATGGCAAAAGTATTAATCATTGGAGCAGGCGGTGTAGGCCGAGTGACAACCTACAAATGTGCTCAACATCCGGAAGTTTTCGAAGAAATTATGCTGGCTAGCCGGACGAAATCAAAATGTGATGATATTATTCGCGATGTGCAACGCGATACAGGCCATACCAAACTACAAACAGCCAAGGTGGATGCTGAAAATGTGCCTCAACTTGTTGAGCTAATACGTTCTTTTCAGCCTGACTTGCTCGTTCATGTAGCTTTACCGTATCAGGATTTAACGATTATGGATGCTTGTTTGGAAACAGGTGTTCACTATTTGGATACGGCTAATTACGAGCCCAAAGAAGAAGCGAAATTTGAATACAGCTGGCAATGGGCCTACCAGGATCGCTTCAAAGAAAAAGGAATCATGGCTGTGCTCGGTTGTGGTTTTGATCCGGGAGTTACCGGTGTGTTTACGGCGCATGCCGCAAAGCATCATTTTGATGAAATGCATTATCTCGACATCGTAGATTGTAATGCAGGGGATCATGGGAAAGCTTTTGCTACCAACTTTAATCCTGAGATCAATATCCGTGAAATTACGCAGAAAGGTAAATACTTTGCAAATGGTCAATGGGTAGAAACCGAACCCCATGAAATATCCCAAATGATCACTTATCCGGATATCGGACCTAAGAATTCTTACTTGATCTATCATGAAGAATTGGAATCCTTGGTGAAAAACTATCCTAGTTTGAAAAGAGCGCGTTTCTGGATGACCTTCGGAGAGGAGTATCTTACCCACTTGCGTGTTATTCAAAATATTGGCATGGCTAGTATTGAGCCTGTTTTGTATAAAGGAGTGGAAATTGTACCCCTCCAGTTTCTAAAAGAAGTCCTTCCTGATCCAGGCGACCTGGGTGAAAACTATTCCGGACAAACATCCATCGGTTGTCGTATTCGCGGGGTAAAAGACGGCCAGGAAAAAACATACTACATCTGGAACAACTGTAGCCACGAAGCTGCCTATAAAGAAACGGGAGCTCAAGGGGTTTCGTACACAACTGGCGTACCGGCAATGGTTGGAGCTATGATGGTGTTAAAAGGAGAGTGGAGTGGAAAAGGTGTATTCAATGTAGAGGAATTCAATCCGGATCCTTTCCTTAAAACATTGGCAGAAAATGGATTGCCTTGGCATGAGGAAGCAGGAGGAAATCTGGAATTATAGGAAGTACGAAAGTGGAAAATTATGGGAATAGATTATAAGGTACTTCCTTCGCCTTGTTTTGTGTTGGAGGAAGAAAGGTTGATCAGGAACCTTGAGCTGATTAATGGGGTGCAGGAGCGTGCTTGCATTGAGGTCATTCTGGCGCTCAAGGGCTTTGCCATGTGGCGTGCTTTTCCCCTTATAAAGAAATACTTCAAAGGAGCTACGGCAAGTTCTTTGAATGAAGCTTTGCTTTGTTATGAAGAGTTTGGTTCAAAAGCGCATACCTATGCACCGGCATATTTGCCAGATGAATTTGAACAGATAATGCGCTTTAGCAGCCACATCACTTTTAATTCAATTAATCAATATTTACTTTACAAAGAAAAAGTTCATAGCCGGAGAGAGAAGATCTCTTGCGGCATTCGGGTAAATCCGGGCTATTCGGATGTAGGAACCGATCTGTACAATCCCTGTGCGCCTGGTTCCAGACTCGGAGTGGCAGAAGATGCATTTGAAAATGGTTTGCCTGCAGGTGTTGAAGGGCTGCACTTTCATGCATTGTGCGAATCGGATTCATACAGCTTTGAAAGAACCCTCAAGGTTTTTGAAGAAAGATTTGGCCATCTTATACCTCAATTGAAGTGGGTAAATATGGGAGGTGGGCATCTCATGACAAAAGAAGGTTACGACATAGAGCATTTGTTATCTCTGTTGAAAGCTTTCAAATCGAAATACGATGTGAAATTAGTTCTTGAACCTGGCGCGGCCTTCGTATGGCGCACAGGAGAGATTAAGGCTACTGTGCTGGATATTTTTGAAAGCAAGGGTATAAAAACAGCTGTTTTGGATGTGTCCTTTACTGCACATATGCCTGATACCCTGGAAATGCCTTACCGCCCTACCATCAAGGGAGCTACAGATGTTGAAGAAGGAAAGCCAAGTTATCGCTTAGGCGGACTGAGTTGTCTGGCCGGAGATTTTCTGGGGGAATATAGTTTTGAGAAACCCTTAGAGGTGGGTGATATGGTTATCCTTGAAGATATGATGCATTATACTTTGGTGAAAACGACCATGTTTAACGGTGTAAAACATCCGGATATCGTGTTTTGGAAGCAAGACGGAACATTTGAAATTGTCAGAAAATATAATTATCTGGATTATAAAAACAGAATGGCCTAAGTGAAAGAAGTAGAAGCATATCATCTTCTGAAATCTTCTTTGCAATCTCTTTACTCTGAAAGAGAAGCGGGAAATATTGCTAATATCGTTTTTGAAGATGCTTTTGATTGCGAAGTTCCGGGCAACGAAATATTTAAAAGCGAGGAAAGGTTGAGATCCATTATTTCGGAATTGCTTAGTGGGAAACCTTGGCAATACGTTTTGGGAGAAGCGGACTTTTATGGCTTGAAGATAGACGTAAATGAGCACGTGCTTATTCCAAGGCCGGAGACTGAAGAGCTGGTTTATCTGGTTTTAGAGCAGTTTAAACGCACCGAAGCCCTGCATATTCTGGACATAGGAACGGGTAGTGGCTGCATTCCGGTAGCCCTTAAAAAAAACTGGCCGCTGGCTGTGATTGATGGCCTGGATGTCAGCACTAATGCCTTAGCGGTGGCTCAGCGAAATGCAACTAAGAACGGAGTCGAGATTCAATGGCTTCACAGGGATATTTTAGATAGAAAGTGTTGGAAGACCTTGGGAGCCTATGATGTCATTGTAAGTAATCCGCCTTATATAACTGAAAGCGAAGCTTCTATGATGCAAGGTAATGTCAAGAACTTTGAGCCTTCTGAAGCCCTTTTTGTAAAAGACGATGACCCGTTGGTTTTTTATAAAGCTATAAAAGAATTCTCAGAAGAACACTTAATGCATCCCGGCTGGTTGTTCCTGGAGATTAATGAATTTCTAGGAAAAGAAGTCCTGGAATTATTTGCCAATAAACCGGGCTATTTTGTAGAACTCATACAGGATATATCCGGAAAAGATCGCTTGCTAAAGATCGTTTCTCTCAAATAGGAAGGCTTGAAAATGGCAGAAAGATGCGCAATCGCGCATCTTTCTGCCATTTTCAATGCTTTCCGCTCCAAATTTTTCACTACTTTTTACTAAACTTGCACTTTAATCAAAACTGAAACCAATCATGGATTTTATCCTTCCAAATTTTGCCAGCGCGACCGTCTGGATGAGCTTGTTGACCTTGACCTTCCTTGAGATTGTTCTGGGAATCGACAATATCATCTTTATTTCCATTGCGACGAACAAGTTAAAAAAGGAAGATCAGCCTAAAGCTACGAATATTGGTTTGATTCTGGCAATGGCCATGCGGATTGTGTTGCTCT
The DNA here is from genome assembly GCA_964537285.1 of uncultured Saprospiraceae bacterium. Lineage (GTDB taxonomy): Bacteria > Bacteroidota > Bacteroidia > Chitinophagales > Saprospiraceae > CAZHZT01. The sequence goes on from CAZHZT010000054.1 coordinate 8,841, forward strand.
TTGGTATTACTATCCTGGTGGCGATGGAAGAGCCCTGGATTACCATTGATACAAGCTGGGCACATGGCGGTTTTTCTGGTCAAAGTTTGATCCTGATTGCAGGGGGAATTTTTTTACTATATAAAAGTACTACAGAAATTCATCATAAATTGGACGGTGCTCATCCTGAACATGGGGGAGAAGGGAAAAAGGCTAAAACCACACTCACCAACGCCATTATTCAGATTACTTTAATTAACATTGTTTTTTCCTTTGATTCCATTCTTACTGCGGTAGGAATGACCAGTGGGGTAGAAGGGGCCTTGTTTATTATGATCGTTGCTGTAGTCATTTCAGTTTTAATTATGATGATCTTTGCCAATCCCGTCGGTCGTTTTGTGAATAAGCACCCAAGTATCCAGATGCTTGGACTCGCATTTTTGATTCTCATCGGTTTTATGCTGATTGCAGAAGGTGCGCACAAGGCACATTTGGTCATTGCCGGATCTGAAGTTGGGGTGGTGCCGAAAGGTTATTTATATTTTGCTATTTCTTTTTCGTTGTTTGTAGAGTTTTTGAATATGCGCTTGCGCAAAAAGAAAGATCCTGTTCAATTGCATGGTGTGCAGGAAGAATGGCAGAAACAAGAAGCTCAGAAGGAAGCTGTTTAATCATCAATACGTAACAAATTGTTAAAATCAATTATAAAAAAAGGCATAAGCCCGGAAGACATCAGAAACTATTTTCTGATATCAGTCACTATTTTATCGATTATCTATCTAATTGAGGTATTCTTGCTGCCTTATGAATTTCCATTTCTATCCATTTGGCTATTTGGGGTAATTGTTTTGGGCTTGTTGTTTCAATTATGGCGCCGGGTGGTCGTTCAATTCAATGAGAATCGGGGGAGCGTCGCTCAGGTACAGGCCATGTTTCAGTTGTTTTCAGGTATAAAGTTCAGGAAAACCCTTCCCGCCATGCGGATCCACGCCATATCTCCTGATTTCCTGAATTTGGTTGCTGATGAAATCCGGGAGCGAAAACCTAAGATTATCCTGGAGTGCGGTGCTGGTGTTTCCACAATTGTCAATGGTTACCTCTTAGAGGCTAACGGTATTGGTATGGTTCATGGCCTCGAACATGCCGAAGAATATGCCATCCAAACGAATATGGAGCTCGAAAACCATCTTTTGGAGCATTGGGGAAAAGTGCATTACGCCCCTTTAAAAAACCATCAACTTCCGGATGGAAAAACTGCCAGGTGGTATGACTTGTCTTTTTTAGAGGAAATGGATTCACCTATTGATATCCTCATTATTGATGGCCCTGAAAGTTATTTCACAGGCAACAGCCGTTACCCCGCGCTTCCATTATTGGCGCCTTATTTGAGCAAAGAGGTCGTCATTTTTATCGATGATGGCAGGCGAGAGAAGGAGCAGGTAAATGCAAAGCAATGGGTGGATGAGTTCCCGGGCTTTACTTATCATTATTATTATACAGAGAAGGGGACGATCGTGCTGAGGAGGTAAGTGGTGAGAAGAGGGCGGCTCGATTTAGAGTCTTAAATCCACAAGCCCAATAGAGGAAATTGAAAAAATAAAAGAAACATGAGTCATCCCGAATTTTCGAGATGACTCATGTTTACTCTAGACTCTAAGCCATTTTTTCTTTCAATAGCTCGGAAAGCTCTTTAAGTGTTTTTTCATCAAAAACGCCAGTCATTTCTTCGTCAGAGGTGGCAAAAGTTGCTTGAAAAGCCCTTAGAGCCGCTTCAGTTTTAGGACCGAAATCGCCATCGGAGGTGCCAGGCTGGAAACCGGCTGCTTTCAGTGCATCCTGGAGTTTTACGACTTCTTTGCCGCGAGAACCTCTCTCCAATCCTACTTCCGGCAGTTCAAGAGGCTCGACACTAGCCAGGCGGCGAAAACCGAGCAAGCGATTAGCGCGGTATGCGGAAATCGAAACCATGTGGTTTTGATTGCCCCCAAGGGTATAGATTCTCGTGCCATCCTTTGAATATCCAATGAATATTCCGACATGCCCTTTCCAGGAAGTGGGATCTTCACGCCAGTAAATGACCACATCACCGGGTTCCGGACTGTCGTCCACATTAGAACCTACATTTAGCCATGACCGGGCAGTAAGCTTGTCGGTTTTTTCCATGCTGCCCTTCACCGCTACCCAGTTCATAAACAAGCTGCACCAAGCGATCTCATCTTCTGTGTATTCAGGAAAACCAGCTTCCTCGGCGTATTGCATTATGCGTTCGTTATGCTTCTGGCCAATGATTTCAGCCACGCCTAGTTCCTGAATAGCAATAGTAATAAGTTTTTGACTCATTTTGATTTGTATTAAGGTTGAAAAATTAGTTGCGTTATCCTGCAAAATCGATCTTAACCAGCTTGATGCCTTGTTTCGTCATCCCGAAAATATACATAACGCTGGATTCTGTTTCCTCCTCCATGTCGTAATTGACGATCAAGCGGTAAATAGGCGGGCTGATGACGCCTTTATCCAATCCTAAGTCAGATACTTCGAGTTCCAGCTGTTCCAGTTCGCTTGCTGATTTGGATAAAATCATTTGACGTGCTTCCTGGTCAAAAAGATTATTTACGCCAGTTTCAAATAAATTTCTTGAAATACCTCCACTTAAATTGGGTTTGCCAACGAGGTATTGGCCACCTTCAAGAGGAAAATACGTTTGATCAGCCAGTTTTTGTGCATCTTTTTTTTCAACAGCGGCTTGAAAGGCAGGCCAGAATGCTTCAATAGATTTGGCAGATTGGCTATTGGTGCTTCTGCTAGTCGGTGCTTCATTTTCGATTGGTTGCTCCTCAGTGGGCGTTTCCTTTTGATTGACCACAGCATCCTCTTTTTGTTGGGAAGATGGTTCGGATGTGCAGGCAAATAGGAATAAAGCCAGTAGGAAAGGAAATAATAATTTCATAATCAATGGTTTCAAATTTTGAGATATAAGCTAATAAGATAGTCAGTGAAGTTATTTTTTAAACGTTCCTTAGATAAAACCTTCGCGTTCTGCGTGTCTTTTGTGATTAAAAAAAGGCACCTTCATTTTACCATAACAACTATTTCAGAATAAAGTCTACAAAGCATCCTATCTTTTTCAATACTATCTTTAATTATTCCGTTGCTAATATAATGATTATTAATTGAGAATAGCGGTTTATTCCAGATAAAAATAATATCGGTTCTAGGTGATTTCATTTAGTAAACTTTTTTAGCACAAAAAGCAGGCCGTTAGGTCTGCCTGATCGTAGCCCCAGGTCCTCCTGGGGAAAAGATTTCTCTACCTAATTTCTTCCGCGTAGCGGAAGCCCACAACACAAGAGCAATAGCCTATGATGTGCTTCCGCTACGCGGAAGTTGGTCTCTATATCTTATAACCCTGGGAGAACCCAGGGCTACGATCAGGCAGACCTAACGGCCTGCTTTAAGGATTGCCCAAATTAATTTCGACCAAATGAAATCATCCAGAGCCAAAATTGTTGATTCTTCCGGAATTAACTATCTTACCAACACAATTTAAATAAAAATGAAAACCCTACCTACCCATACAGCCTTAAATCAATTCCGGCAGGTCAGCGATCCGCTTGCCGATAATGCTATTGCGGAGTTAGTAGCTGAAAGCGGGCCGGAAGAAGCACGGAGCATCTTTGATAAATTAATCAAGGAAATAAGCTTGCCAAAGGAACAACTTCCGCCCAGCTTTCAAAGCTACTGGGAAGCCACGAATCAACTTCCCGACTGGGTGGATCCCGGGCAAATAAGCATTGCTCAAAATTTCTTCATTGACCACGGAGCTAAATTTCTGGTCTTTCTTTACTTCAAATCATTACCTCTGCTATATTCTTGTGCAGACGGTGCACAGGTACTTATTCAAACCGGCCGATTAACTCAAAAGGGTAGGGAAGAAGCTGTTTTTACGCGTAGAATTGCTGAAACTGGCCGCTTTTTGGTAGATATTATGGCTGTAGATGGCTTAAAGGCTGGCGGCATCGGTATTCAGGCCATCCAAAAGGTTCGCTTAATTCATGCCGCTATTCGATTTTTTGTCAAAAATGCTTCCTGGGATACTGCACGTTTAGGAGTTCCTATAAACCAGGAAGATATGGCCGGCACCCTGATGACTTTCAGTATTGCGCTTACGGATGGACTTGAACAGTTTGATATCCATGAAAGCAAAGATAAAATTGAAGCCTATATTCATCTCTGGAAAGCCGTGGGGCAAAACCTGGGTATTCAACCAGCCTTGTTACCTGATAACGCTGATCAGTCAAGAAGCCTGCTTGAATTGGTGCTTAAAAGACATTCCAAAGCTTCAGAAGCTGGCAAAAAATTAACTCAAGCGTTGATCCAGTTTGTCGAAGACCGGCTGCCAGGTTTTGCCGACCCTATCGCCAAATGGCTGGTATTGCACTTATGCGGCAGGGATGTTACTGAAAAACTTGGATTACAACCTCCGCTTGGCTGTCTGGGGCTTTCTTTTCCTCTTATTCTGAGAACTCTTTTCAAGGCGGAAGAATCCCTTGAAGAAAAATTAAAACAACCTTTGCAGCCTTTTCTTGATTATTTGGGCCGGCAGTGGGCAGAAGCATTGGTAGCGTATTTTGATAAACGGGGAGAAAGACAGTTTAGGGTGCCGAATATTTAGCCCTAAGCCTTGGTAATTTTGGCTCATTAAGCAGCAACTGAATAAATCTAAAAACTCTGTTGGATGGGATGCTGACTCCGTACGATTTGCAACTTACGGATAGTTCCTGGTAAATCAAGTACATTATGTTAGTAAAAGCTCATCATGTTGGCTGTCTATTAATAAGTTTATTTATTAGCTTTTTGGGTAGCTCATGTAATTCGGTCAAGTCTAAGCAACCTTTATTACCTCTGCTGTCAGGCAGCGTTTCTTATCCGGATGATGGGAAAACCTATAATCAATATATTGGTGAATTTATTCGGGGGGGCGATAGTAAAAGACTCCAGTATTGAGCTTCGGACAGGGGAGTCCGTTATGCAAGTGCAGCATTTTTATCCAAGCGGTATACTAAAATCGGAAGGTATGGTCAAGTACCATTATATTTTAGGGGAAGAAAAAATTGGTACCTGGAAATTCTATGACGAGGCTGGCAGGCTAAATAAAACAACAAAAGAATAAATCAATTCGCCTCCCGTCCCCCGTTTACCGTTCCCCGTTCCCCGTTCCCCGCTTATGGTTTATCGCCGACAAACTGCCAAAGCCATAACTAAAATGCAACGTTAAAAAAGATATTATAACATAAGGAAATAATGAAAGCATTTGATGCTTCAATGCGATTTGCAAAGAAGCTCCGGTAATGGCTAAAAAGTAAAGGAGGCCGGGGAGAAAAAGGATCATGGATAAACTACCCAGGTATAGGTTCGTGAAAATAAAGAGCGGCATTAACAGCAACCAATACAATACAAAAAACAAGGGAATGAAATGACGCAGCGAAAGAGCATCCAATGTATTGGTGTACTTTGCCGTTAAGATGACCCATTTCCCGTTGGCAAAGTTGTTTTTCCATAAAGCCCTCCAGCTCTCGCGGGCATAATAAGTGCATTCTACTTCAGGGACGAGCATGATCTTCCCTCCCAATCGTTTAATTCGCTTGTTGAGTTCTATATCCTGATTCCGGTGAAGGCGCTCATCATAATAGCCGTATTTTTCAAAAATTTCTTTGGGGTAACAACCAAAAGGAACCGTATCCACTTCCGTGACCTGATGGACACCTAAGCGAAACTGAGCATTTCCAACCCCTAAAGGATGTTGAAGTACAGCTGCATTAGCCAGAGCTGTTGGAGTAGGGATCCGTACTTCTGTTTTCCAAACACCTCCTATATTATCGGCCTGAAGTTTTTCAAGCCAATAGAGTAATTTCGAAACGTAATCTTTGGGATAGCCCGCATGAACATCCAGGCGAATGATTGTACTGCCTTTTGCCATCTTTATTCCTTTATTCATAGCAAAGGGGACAAACTTATGCGGATTGTCCAATAGTTTTATAAAAGGATACTTTTCCAGGTAGGCTTGTATCACTGCTCGGGTGCCATCTGTGCTCCCGCCGTCGAGCAACAATAATTCCATCTTTTGTTTGGGAAAGTCCAGCTGAATGATGTCTTCCAGAAAGGATTCAATGAATCTTTCTTCATTAAAACAAGGAGCAACTAAGGAGACGACAATATTTTCGGTGGTCATTTATCCAAGGATCGATTTATACAGATCAATTAATTTTTTTTCTTCACTTTCCCAATTGTATTTTGCTTTAGCCGCTTGTAAACCATTTTCTCCCATTTTTTTAGCTTCTTCAGGGTTTTCCAGCAGGTATTGAATGGCGTTTTTGATTGCATCTGTATCAAGGGGAGGGACACAGATCCCGCAATTAGATTTTTCTACTATATTTTTGAAAATTGGAAAATCTGAAGTGATAACGGGAATCGAGGCCGCCATGTATTCAAAAACTTTAACGGAATAGTTTAATTTATAACTTGGGATTGGGTGCAATATTGAAAACCCGATCTTTGAGCGGCTAAAAGCATCGATTACCCCTTGTCGATCAAGGTATCCCAAATCCTTAGTTTTTTTCCATCCAGGCAGTGCCATCACTTCATTTTTAAAAGGCTGACTGTGCCAAATGCCTCCTAAGTTCAGCTTAACTTCCAGGTCTTCAATACTTTTTACCATCTCATAGATGCCTCGGTTTCGGGTGAAGGTCCCTACATAAAATAGTTCATTCGGTTTGTCTTCCCAGTTTGGATAAGCAGACTCATAGAAACGTGGGAAATTGCATACATCAATGGTGTTAGGGTTGGTCTTCTTGAAGCGGTCTAATGTAGTTGGATTGGCTACTACGATGGCATCAAATTTTTTGGCTGCATAATGCTCATAATAGCGGTAAATAGTGGAAACTATTTGGTTAAACGGTTTTTTTAAATAGGGCTTGGTAAGGATTTGAAGGGGAACATTTTCGTGAGAGTCATAAATTACCTTTTTACCCAGCTTTTTTAGTTTCAAACCGATAGGAATTAACTCCGGATCGTGAAAATGATAAAGGACTGCATCAAGCTCTTTAGCTTTTTCAAAAACTGCCTTGCTCGCTTTCTGCATTCTGGATACCCGATTAGAAAAATCGACTTGCACGTTTTTTATAGAAACGCCATTTAATTCCTGATCTTCCTGATTGGCTACGATCAAGCTGACCTGATAACCTGCCTTTGAAAGGGATTGACATTCTTTTTGAAAAATGCGCGTATCTGTAGCAGGATGAAGACTTGTTAAATGGCATATATGAGTTGCATTCATCGTTAAGCAGTCGTTCTGATAATTTTTAGTAAAAGCACAAAGCTAATCATATAGGAGATTACATAGGCACCAGCTAAAGCATAAATAACTATTATGGGTTCTTTATTTCCCAAATAGTAGCCTAAGAAAATGCTTGCCAGAACGAGAATAATCTGTAAAAGGTAGCTCAGGGTATACAAATGAGTTTTTTCCAATAAATAAAAAGTAGATAATAATGGGGTCAGGATAAACTGTAAAAGTATGGGAACAGCAAAGATTCTGGCATAAATTCCGGCTTCTTTCCAGGCCGTTCCCAAAGCCCATTCAAACAGGTATGGAGCAATAAAAGCAAAAAGGATTGCGGGACCTATAGAGATAAAAAGTAACTGTTTGAATGTCCGGTAGAAAATAGGACCACAGGGCGTATTTTGATGTATCGCTTCACTGATACGTTGCTTAAAAACCTCTTCATAAGCTTTAGAAATGGTGTTTACAGGAATCAACGCAACTCGATTCATGATACCAAAATAACCGGCTATAGAAGATACAAAAAGAGAGTTAAGCAGGATCGGCGGTAGTTGCAAGGAGCCCGAGTGGAAGAGCCCTCCGACAACCATATCGCGGGGGAATTTTTTGTATTTAATAGCTAAGGCTTTCAATCTGTTCATTTCTATCTTTTTAAACGATGAAAACCCTTGGTTAAAAAGAGCGAAAATGTACCATAATAAACCGGTAAACTGCGCGGCAATAGTGGCTAATACCAAACCAAAACTACCCCAACTCCACCATCCGGCACCTATTCTAAAAATTACATTGGAGATGGAAAGTAAAATTTGATTGCCTGTAAGTAATTTAAAGGCTTTATTTCGGTTAAACCAATAACGGAATATGTCATTCCCGCTTTTTATAAAAATTTGAAGAGGAATGAATAGCAATAATAATCCTAAGTCAGGCTCGTTAAATAAAGCACCGATGTTATTTTTAAAAAGAATAATAATCAAGAAAATAAGCGCACTCCAGAATAAGCTTAAAAGACTAGCCAGATAGCCAACTTCAAGCGCTTCCTCTTTTTCTTTGGGTACCAAAATGGCCAATTCATATTTTCCCGTGGCCGCAATAAGCAGAATGGCAGAGATAGAGCTGAAGAGATAAAATAAACCAAAGTCATCCGGCGTGAATAGGCGGGTTAAAATGGGAAGAGTAGCAATAGGTATTAGCTGAGCAACTGTTGTGCCGGATAAAACGATCAGTACATTTCTGGAGAAATCAGATATTTTTCTCATACTCGCAAATATAGTTACAATGATTGTAACTATTTTTGTGCGCAAACCTCATTCGGATAAAAAACTTCAATTTTTTGATTATGGTTCTTAGAAACCTGCTTTACCTTTCCATTGCTTTTTTCTTCTTCTCTTGTGGTGAACAAACCAAAGAAGCTCCGTACTTAAAAGTACAGGGAAAAACAATGGGTACTACCTACAATGTTACCTATCAGTATGCCAAAAGTAGAGACTTTAAACCCGCTTTAGATTCTTTGCTTAAAGATATCAATGCTGGCGTATCCACCTATATTCCTTCTTCGGTGATTTCGCGATTCAACCAAAGTGAGGAAGGCTTTTTTGCTTTGCCCAAAGAACTAAGTTTGTTGAACCCGGAAGGCTACAGCCAATTACCAGAAGGACATTTTCTTTCTAATCTCGTTAAATCAAGTGAGGTTTACCAGCTATCTAAAGGAGCTTTTGATCCTACAGTCATGCCACTGGTTAATTACTGGGGCTTTGGGTATACGCCTAAGCGTAAAGTTACGGATGTAGATAGTGTTGTAATCGATTCTCTGGTGGCTTTTGTCGGGCTTGAAAAATTAAGGTGGAACACTGAAAAGAAGCTGGGTGTGTTAAAGACCGCTAAGGGGATTCAACTCGATTTCAGCGCCATCGCCAAAGGCTATGCGGTTGATGGCCTGGGCATCTTCCTGGAATCAAAAGGCATTAATAATTACTTAGCAGAAATCGGGGGAGAGGTCGTTGCAAAAGGACTGAATTCCAGAGGGGAGGCCTGGCGTCTGGGAATTAGTACACCTAGAGAGGGAGCTGCTGTAGAAGATTTTCAGGCTATCGTTCAGCTAAAAAACCAAGGTATGGCCACTTCCGGTAACTATCGGAATTATTATGAGGTAGATGGTCAAAAATACAGTCATTCAATCAATCCTTCAACAGGTTATCCTGAGCGTTCCAATTTGTTGAGTGCGACGGTTATAGCTCCTGATTGTATGACGGCCGATGCCTGGGCCACTGCTTTTATGGTCATGGGTTTTGAAAAGGCTTCTAAATTGGTTAACCAGTTAAGTAATATTGAGGCTTATTTTATCATAAGTGATGAAGAAGGCAGTTTAATTGCTAAGCCAACCGAAGGAATTAAGAGTTTTATCACAGAAAATTAACCCTTGAAGAAAAGGAGGCGATGTAACGGGGAGGCTCTGCCTCCCCGTTACATCGCCTCCTTTTCTTCAAGGGTTAAAAATATTTTTTTAGTAATTAAAAAATCTTTCATGGAGTTTAATCTGGATCGCAATCTTTGCTTTTTTGACATTGAAGCCACTGGTTTGAATGTTATCCGGGACAGAATTATTCAAATTGCAATTATCAAGTATTTTAAAAAGCCAGGTAAAGAGCCAGAGGAACTGAATATGCTTATCAATCCGGGCATTCCCATATCTGAAGAAGCTATGGCTGTACATGGGATTCGCCCCAAGGATTTAGCGAATAAGCCTACTTTTCAACAAGCAGCACAGCAAATCTTTGATTTTATAGGGAATGCAGATCTTGCAGGTTACAATTCCAATCGATTTGATATTCCCATTCTGATGGAGGAGTTCGCCAGAGTTGGAATGGATTTCGATATTTCCCGAAGACGTACCATCGATGTGCAGCGCATTTTTTATAAAATGGAACCTCGAAATCTTAAAGCGGCCTTAAAATTTTATTGTAATAAAGAATTAATTGATGCTCATGATGCCCTCAGCGACGTTCGTGCAACCGTCGATATTTTGAAGGGGCAGCTAAAAGCTTACGAAAACGTTGATCTAAAGACAGATGACGGCGAGGTAGTAGAGCAACCGGTACGCAACGATATGAAAAAGTTGCACGATTTTACCAATGATCTGAATACCGTAGATGCTACCCAAAGGCTGAAACGCAGCACCAACGGGGAAATAGTGTTCAATTTTGGTAAATATCAGGGCAAACCTGTAGGAGAGACTTTGTTTAACGACAAGCAGTACTACAATTGGATGCTCAATAAGGAGTTTTCGGCTCAGGTGAAGCAAATCATTAAAGAATTGGTCAAAGAGTACGAAAGAAGCCAGTCATAGAAATCAGCGATTCTCGCTTTGGAAAATAAACGCTCCTAAGGGTAAATTTTCTTTTTGAGGGGGCGCAAGGGCCATTTTGCGCAGCAAAATGGCCCTTGCGCCCCCTCAAAAAGAAAAGATCGCCGCGAAATCGCTTCTGGTTCTTAACTTTATTTTAACTATGTTATGAAAGCACGCTTCTTAGTTTATTTAAGTTTTATTTGTCTTTTTTCTGCTTGCTACGAACCTCAGGAGGGTTGTCTGGATCCCGAGGCAACTAATTTAGATTTGATGGCTGATAATGCCTGCTGCTGTTGTTGTACGTACCCAAATTTATTATTAAGTATGCAACATACTTTTCAAGATACTTTTATCTTCAGATACAATGATACCTTTAATGTTAATGGCACAGAAGTGATTTTTTATCAGATGCAATTCTATGTTTCTGAGATTAAGCTAATCAGCGGTAGTGCTGAGTTTCAGGTTCGGAACGATATTGAGGTTTATACCAGCTCTGGAAGTACTTTTTCGGTAACTGATGACTTTCTTCTTGCTTCAAGAAATACCAATACCTATGCTGTAGGTGGCTTTCGGGAACCAGGGAGTTACGAGGGCCTGGCTTTTTTAGTTGGAGTGAATGATGTACTGGATGATATAATCCTGGATTCGCTTCCCTCGGATCATCCATTGGGAGTACAGGATGACAGTATGTATGTAAATGATAATTACCTGAGTATTCGAATGGCCTATAAACCATTGAATGTAGGACTGGATTCTACCGTTTTGGAGATTTTTGAAACAGCAGCTATCAATCTAAGCACCTCCACCCCTTTAACGGTTACCTCCGGATTTGATAAAACGATTAACTTACAAATTGCTTATGATAAGTGGTTTGATGGAGTAGATTTTTCATCAGGTGATTTGGATGCCATCAAACAAAATATTGTAAACAATACGTCAAAAGCCTTTTCTTTTTCGGAATAATTAAATGTCCGCAAAACGTACTTTTGTAAAATGTTGTTATAAATAGCGTTAATTATCTGCTTAGTGATAAATGTCCTTGAAATTTAATGTTCAAAACTATTTATTTGTCAGGATTAGCCTTTTACTGATTATATTCTCCATCGTACAATACAAAAAGATATCATGGGCAATCGTATTTTTTATCTCTTTTTCATCATAGCTACTACCAGCCTTGTAATTAGTGCATGTAACAGTGATGATGAGGTTACTCCCTCAACAACAGGTATTGATTTAACAGGTATTCCCTATGACCCTCAACCTTATGAAATTTTAAAACCTGATACGTACCCGGAAGTACCAATTCCTGCCAATAATCCTCAAACAGCAGATGGCGTTCAGCTTGGGAGAATGTTGTTTTATGACCCAATCCTGTCGGGCGATGGAACTCTTTCCTGTGCTGGTTGCCATTTTCCTGAAGCAAGCTTTACCGATAATTTGCCGGTGAGTACCGGAATTGACGGGATTGCCGGCATGCGCAGTGCAATGATGCTTTTGGATGTAGCCTACCACACCAATGGATTATTTTGGGATGGTCGCTCAATGACTTTGGAAGAACAAGCATTAATTCCCATAGAAGACCCTATTGAAATGCACAACACTTGGGCAAATGCTATTGAGGATTTGAAAAAGGAGGAAGATTATCGCAGAATGTTCCGTAAAGCATTTGGTATTTCTAACTCCAGTGAGATAACCAAAGAACTGGCCGCAATGGCTATTGCTCAATTTGAACGAATTCTTATCAGTAGCGGTACTTCCAAGTACGACTTATTTATTGATGATTTACAATATATACCCACTGATTCTGAATTACGAGGAAGAGATATGTTTTTTGATGAAGGCTTTCCTGATGGTTTTCCGGATGCAGAATGCAGCCACTGCCATAATGCCCCATTGTTCACTACTAATGAATATATGAATAATGGATTGGATTCTGTAGGACCAAGCCTGGAAGATTTGAATAACTTTATCGATATTGGTTTAGGAGGGGTCACCGGGAAGTTGACGGATTATGGAAAGTTCAGAGTTCCTAGCTTAAGAAATATTACATTGACAGCGCCCTTTATGCATGATGGCCGTTTCAACACTTTAGAAGAAGTGATTGATCACTACGACTCTGGCGGGAAAACGGCTATTAATAAAGATCCGCTTATTCGTCCGTTAGGGCTTACGGAAAGTCAAAAGGAGGATATAATTAACTTTTTAAAATTATTGGAAGATCAGGAGTTTGTTAACAACCCGGATATTGCTTCCCCATTTTAAGAATTACAAATAATTGCATAAAAAAAGGGGCTGCGCAAGCAGCCCCTTTTTTTATGCAATTATTCATCATCTTCAAGATCATCCCACATATTGGCTAAGAGATCTCTGAAAGACAATTTCGATTCAAGCACATCTTTATTGAGAATGTCAAATTCAGATAAACCATGTAACACCAGCTCCATGTAAGCATAAAGCTCATCAGAATCTAAGTCTTTAACATGTTTTTCAACGAATTTTCTTAATCCGGCTACTTCTTCCAAAGCTTTTTTGTAAGCCTTATTGCTACCATCATTCAAGAGATCCACGGTTTTTCCGCCTGCAAAGAATGCCCGAATCGTGCCGTAAGGATCGGATTCCCGGCCTTTCTTGAGCTTGTCAGGGTTAGGGAAATACTGAAGAAACTCTTCTTTAATTGCACTTCCTAGTAGTTTAATAGCTACAACGTATGGCCCTTCCTGTTCTCCTTCGTAGACAAGTTCCACTTTACCCGTAATTGCGGGGATAACCCCCCAGAAATCGGTAATCCGGGTCACTGTAGTGGTATCGTTGTTGATGATCATTCTTCTTTCAGCAGTACTAACCAGATTTTCATAACCGGCAATGGTCAAACGCGCAGATACTCCGCTTTTTTCATCAATATACTCACTGTCACGAGCTTCGAAGGCGATTTGCTCCAATATCGTTCTTACTATATTAGGTACTTTGATGTTTTGTGTTTGTTCATCCGTAAGTTTAGCTTCCTGATTGGTAATTTCCTTGGAAATCTCAATTGTCTTCGGATAGTGTGTTAAAATCTGGCTTTCAATCCGGTCCTTCAAAGGAGTGATGATACTGCCACGATTGGTGTAATCCTCTGGATTGGCAGTGAAAACAAACTGAATATCCAGGGGTAAGCGTAACTTAAAACCTCGGATTTGAATATCTCCTTCCTGAAGGATATTGAAAAGCGAAACCTGAATACGCGCTTGTAAGTCAGGAAGTTCATTGATTACAAAAATACTGCGGTGAGCTCTCGGCACTAATCCAAAGTGAATAACCCTTTGATCAGAATAAGGAAGTTTTAGGGTAGCTGCTTTAATGGGGTCCACATCACCGATAAGGTCAGCAACACTAACATCAGGAGTCGCCAGTTTTTCGACGTAGCGATCTGCGCGATGTATCCATTCGATTGGGGTATCATCGCCATGTTTTTCAATAAGGTCTATTCCCGCCTTTGTGATTGGGTTTAAAGGATCATCGTTGAGTTCATTTCCTGCAATGATGGGTATATATTCATCCAGCAGGTTGGTCATCAAGCGGGCAATACGGGTTTTGGCCTGCCCTCTTAACCCTAATAAAAGGATATTGTGTTGAGAAAGTATGGCGCGCTCCATATCGGGAAGAACCGTATCGTCAAAACCTAAAACTCCGGTGAAGACCGGATCTTTGTCTTTAAGTTTCTGAATCAAATTTGTTCTAAGTTCCTCTTTTATGGTTTTCGGCTTATAACCGGATGCTTTCAATTCTCCGAGCGTAGCGGGTTTATTCATTGTAATTGAACTGTTTTATTCTAAAAAAATCAGTTTTGATAAACAGCATGTGTAACGTCAAGGTCTGGCATATTGTTTGACAAGAGGTGTGATTAATTTATTACATACTAAGCAACTTTAGGGATTAGGAAATTAATAAGCTACCCAAATTTTGCGAAGTAATTTTTTTCTAAGGCTAGGCGGAAAACGTAGGCATAACTTGTCCCGAATGCCTTCGGGACCCAAAGGTACGGCGAGGCTTTCCAACAAAGCCTGAGAAAAAAAGGACAAGTAAAATGGGTAGGGTATTATTTTCCTGATCCCTTAATAAATCCATCTGGCATCAATTTCCAGATTACTTAAAACTTAAGATCAATGAAAAAACATGTGAGTAAAGGACAGGGGAATTGTCACCTAGATCAGTGAATCCGTAATCAAGATTGAAAGAGCCTAATTGGAGACCGATTCCCAAAGTGGGTTGAAAAACGAGTGTTTCCTTTTCAGGGTCCAGATCATCCTGTATATTTTGCCAATTGCGGGCACCAGCTCTAAGGAATACAGCAGAGTTGTAATTTACTTCCAATCCAATATGTGGATCAATGTTAATGGAGGAGCTATTGATCAGTACATTTCTCTGGCCATCTGTTGTAAAGTGGAGGTCTAGCTCTGTACTAAAAGTGATTTTTTGACTTACCTTTTTTATCCAGGCTCCTCCGAGGAGTATTCTGGGGTTCGTGATTTCAATAGAACTGGAAGGGATCACATTTCCCGTGCGTTGAAAAGTGGTTTTTTCATCCTCTGTTAATGTGAAATTCCAGGCATTAAATGTAAAGGTAATATCGCGTGCTGTGATACCCCATTGCCAGTTTCGGCGCTTGAAAAGCAGGCCTCCGTCTAAGCCGAAACCCCAGGCATTTCCAAAAGAACCAATGATACGACGAATAATTTTTACATTTCCTCCGATGGCTAGTTTTCGATTGGGTTTCTTTTGCCGGAATTGCTGGGCATAACTGATGAAAAAAGCATAATCTGCGGCGGAGAATTCACTCAAATTGTCAAAGTTGATGGTGCCGTCTGGTTCAACCAGGTTCAGCGTATTTGGAATTTGGTCAATTCCAAGGCGGATTACAGAAAAGGCAATGGTAGAAGGGGAACGGCTATTTAAGGGCTTTGCAATGCCAATGTAGTCGAATTTGGCAATTCCTGCAAACCATTCGGCATGCATGGCACTAAATTGCAATTGGTTTTCTATAAACGCAAGACCAGCAGGGTTCCAGTAGCTCGCATTCGCATCATCTATACGGGCAACAACGGCATTTCCCTGACCGTGAGCTCTGGCGCCCACGCCCAAAGCCAGGAATTCGTTGCTGTATTTCACTTGCGCTTCTAAAGAAGCTACAAACAGCAAACTAAGAGGAATGAAAATAAGATGTTTTATCATTTTGAGCGAAAACTATAGCCCAAAGATACAACATGTGAATAAGTTTGATTGGATTGATCTCCTATATCTGTGAATGCATAGTCTACAAAAAAGTTAAAAAGCTTGAATCCCAGCCCTAAATTTGGCTGGGCAGTCCAGTATTCCCGGTCAAAATCTCTGTCTTGCTGTAAATTATTTAAGCCAAAGCGCAGGAATAAGAATTCTCCATAACTCATTTGCAAGCCAAGAGTTGGACTTATGCTCAGCGGATCCCCGCTTACCAGAACATTGCGCTGGCCGTCTGTACTAACGATGGCATTCAGTTCTGCCAGCAAGCCAACTTTCTCCCAGCTTTTATCCCATGCTCCTCCGAGTATTATTTGAGGCCTGGTTATTTCCAGAGAGTTGATCGGCAGTTCATTACCGGTGAGTTGCAAGGTTTCTTCCTCGTCTTCGGTAAGGGTAAAACTCCAGGCATTAAAAGTAGAGGTTACATCTTTGAGAAGTACTCCAAAATGCCATTGATCGTTCGGGTGGTATTGTAGACCCGCATCCAGCCCAAAGCCCCAGGAAGTTGCAAATGGACCTATTCTTCTATGAATGACTTTAAAGTTCCCTCCAAGGTATAGCCTGCCTTTTTTAACTTTCAATGGTTGTGCGTAACTGATTAAAAAAGCATAATCAGCTGCTGAAAATTCGGTGATGTTATCGTAATTGAAGGTCCCGTCGTCATTATAAAAGCTCAATGTATTAGGAATCCCGTCAATTCCAAAACGAAGCATGGACAAACCTATTCGTTTATTTCCGCCATAAGCCGGCAGCACCCCTCCAATGTAGTCGTAGCTCCCTATACCTGCAAACCATTCTGCATGCATGGCACCCAATTGTAAGCTGTATTCGGGGTCTATCCCTGCCAGACCAGCGGGATTGAGGAAGGTGGCATAAACGTCATTGATTGTGGCTACGGCACTACCACCCAATGCCTGAGCTTTAGCACCAACCGGGATGGTTAAAAATTCATTGCTGTACTTTTGGGCTTCCAGGGAGTTCGTGGCAAAGAAAAAAAGAGCAGCGCCAGCTAAAAAGAGGCATAATCTTTTTAAACTAGATGTTTTAGTAATATGATCCATGTTGCTATTGGTTCGGATAATTAATTTTTTAAGCACAGTGACCATATTATCTCCTACAATTTTTTGGAAAAAAATTGTAGGAGATAATATGGTCACTGTGCTTAAATTTGTTTTAGTATTTTCCTAAAACGGATCGCAAAGGTAGAAATTTCAAATGCATTAAACTATTCTTCAGGTATTGTCATGGATTTTACTTAGAAAAGGTAATTTAACACTTAGCTGGCAACCGCCAAAAAAGAAAAAACATGCGGGAATTGAATTTTTAAATCAGCCATCACATACTTACCTTCATCAATTTCTTTCATATTTGGGAAACAATTGTAGGGACTATATGGAAATTCTTTAAACTCCGCGATGCTTAACCCTTCATTAATTAAAGGTTGTACTATTTCGGATAAACCGTGGACCCAGAAATATTCTTTCTTTTGAATTCCTGTACCCTCACTTGCATACGAACCTTCAACGACTTCTTCATAAGGTTTGCCATGATTGAAGTAATTGTATGTTAAAGATAGATCTTCAAAGTCGAGGGTGTAGAGAGCCGGATGAAAATCAGCTATGTAAAAAATGCCATTCGGCTTAAGAAAATGCTTAATAACGGATGCCCACTGGTTTAGGTCAGGCAACCAACAAATGGTACCGTAAGAAGTAAAGATTATGTCAAATTTATCCTCAAGATTCTCTTTTAGTTTAAGGACATCAGACTGGACGAAACGAGCTGGAATATTAAGTTCTTTGGCTAAGCTTTCGGCTGCTTCGATGGCATTCCCCGAAATATCTACTCCCGTTACTTCCGCTCCAAGACGGGCCCACGACAAAGTGTCCATACCAAAATGACATTGCAGATGCAATAATTTTTTTCCCTGCACTTTATCTTTTAGGGCATCGATTTCAATTGGATTAAGCGAAGTTTTTCCTTCTTTGAATTCTTTTAGGCCATAAAATTCTGAATTCATGTGGGGCTCAACTCTTGAGTCCCAAAGGTTTTTATTTTCTTTGATATAATTTTCCATGCACTTAAAAGTTTCTTAATTTGAAATAGTATAGGAATAAAGATAACTTTGCTTCCTTTAAAAAAATTCACGTTCTTTGACAAATTGTGTGAAACTTCAAAATGAGAAGCCTTGAATGCCCTTGTGGCTGAAAGGATTATCATTTTGAAGTTCCATTTTTCACAATTTATGTCAAAGAACTAAAATTCATTAAAAAGGTAAAATTATGGAAGAAAAAAAGAATAAACCAAATCAAATTAATATTGAGTTACCGGAAGACGTGGCAGAGGGCATTTACAGTAACCTTGCCATTATTTCACATTCTAACTCGGAGTTCATCCTGGATTTTGTAAGGATGCTTCCAAATGTTCCAAAAGCGAAGGTGAAATCCCGTATTATCTTAACACCTCAGCATGCCAAGAGGCTTATGCGGGCCCTCAAAGAAAATTTGGCAAAATTTGAAAATCAGTTCGGAAGTGTTGGTGAGTCAGATCCTCCTTCTTTCCCTCCTATGAATTTCAATACGCCTAAAGCGCAGGCGTAATTTATAACAGAGCTGTCTGAATGTAGTTCTTGAAAAGGTATTTCCCTTAGAGAGAGGCACGCTGCCGTGTGCCTTTCTCTAAGGAAAACACCTTCTCTTGCAGGCAGCGACAAAATGAAATGTACCCGTAGTTCTTTGCCCTTGCTTAGAAGATTTAGTTCTTGAAGCACTAGTGGCTGAAAGGCTTCTCATTTTGAAGTTCCACACAATTTGTCAAAGAACGGAAGATTTTGTTTGGAAAGAGGCTGTTTTTTGAAGAAAAACTTTGAAAAACAGCCTTTTTTCAATAATAAATACTTTTGCCGGCAGCAAGGAATTAATTTTAAACAACCCTTTTAAACTGAAATTCCTCTCTTATGTTAATGTTGTGCTAACATATGTATCTTATCAAAGATAATCCGTTGGTATGTTATACTTTTGATAAAGACTAACCAATAAATATAAACAAGCCGGAAATTTTTACCCATTATGTTGCAAAGAATACTTCTTATCGGTTTAGCTGTCCTCGTTGTCGGAGGAGCTTTTTATTATTTTTCTTCGGGCAGCCAGGTTAAAGCGGCTGAGCTAATTTCCAAACAGGTAAGTAAAGGTGATTTTTTAATTACCGTTACAGCAACCGGGGAATTGAAAGCGAAGCGCTCTGAGAAAATTCGTGGCCCTCAGGGAATGCGTTCTGCGAGAATTTATCAAACGACTATCACCGATATGGTGCCTGAAGGAACCGTCGTAAAGGAAGGGGAGTATGTAGCTCGTCTCGACAAAACTGAACTGGACCAAAAGGTCAAAGAGGCTCAAACGGAAATCGAAAAGATCCTGACCCAGCTTGAACAAGCAGAAATCGATACAGCCATCGAACTTCGGGGCTTGCGCGACCAATTGATCAACCTGAACTTCTCCATGAAAGAGAAAAAACTTGAGGTAGAAAAAAGCCGCTACGAGCCTCAAATGGTTATTCGTCAGGCTGAGCTTGACCTGGAAAAGATTCAACGAGATTACAACCAATTGGAAAAAAAATATGAGCTGACTCAGGAAAAATCTCAAGCTAAAATCTCGGAAATCAACACTCAGTTGCGCCAAAATCAAATAAAATTGAATCAGCTGGTAGAGTTAGCTGAAGGCTTTGTGATCAAAGCTCCCAAAAATGGAATGGTGATCTACAAAAATAGTTGGAACGGAAAAGTTGGCCCGGGTTCCCAAATCAGCACCTGGGATCCCGTGGTAGCTGAGCTGCCGGACTTGAGCGACATGGTGTCCAAAACGTATGTGAATGAGGTAGATATTAGCCGGGTAAAAAAAGGCCAGGATGTCAAAATTAAGGTCGATGCTTTTCCTGAAAATGATTACACCGGCACCGTCATAAAAGTGGCCAATATAGGGGAACAATTAAAAGGCTTTGATGCCAAGGTATTTGAAGTGCTGGTTCAGGTAGCCGAATCCGATAGTATTTTAAGACCCGCGATGACTACCAGCAATGAAATCATTACGGATATTATTCCTGAAATGCTCTCCATTCCTCTGGAAGCCCTTCAAACAGATAGCCTCAAGTTTGTATTTAAAAAAGAAGGAAATCGCATCGTTAAGCGAGAAGTGGTAACTGGACTTACCAATACCGATGAAGTGATCGTCGAATACGGTCTTGATGAAAGCGATTTCGTGCTGCTTAACGTACCCGAAAACGCTAAGGAGCTGGAATTTCAGTATTTAGAGAAAAGTATCAAAGACGAAATCCTGAAAAAACAAGAAGAAGAAAAATTAGCCCGCCAAGCCAGAATGCAAGAGAAGATGAAAAAAGTTAAAGATGAAAATATTTCTTCTGATGAGGAGAGTGGGGGAAGTTTCATCATTTTTAACTAAATCTATTTCATCCTTCATTCTCACCATCACTTTATTCTCATGGAAAGAACCTTTTTTAATTTTCTCCTTGCCCTGGAAGGGGTTAACGGAAACAAGTTAAGGGCATTCCTCACGGGCTTGGGGATTATGTTCGGAGTGGGCGCCGTGATCGCCATGCTTGCGATTGGAACCGGAGCCAAGCAGGCAATCCTCGATCAGCTAAGATTAATCGGAACCAATAATATCGTCATCGAAAGTGTCATGCTTTCTGATGAAGAAAGTGACGAAGCAAGTGACGGGCAGGATAAAAAACCTTGGTCTCCGGGGCTTACCTTATCTGATGCACTTAGCTTAAAAGCAAGTATCCCGACTATTGAAAAAATTAGCCCTGAAATTGTCTTGCCTGTGTCTACCCTGAGAGCAGGAAAAATGATTAGGGCAAAGTGCGTTGGTATAACCAATACTTTTTTCGAACTCAATAACCTACATGTAGAGAATGACCAGTACTTCCATGATATTCATATGGAAAAAGGCCTTCCCGTTTGTATTATTGGAAAAAATATTCAAACAAAGTTGTTCAGTGATACTGATCCCGTCGGAAAAGAGGTTAAGTGTGGTAGCAACTGGCTTAGGGTTATAGGAGTGCTTGAAAAACGGTCTGCTAAAAAGGAAAACCTTGAAAGCCTGGGAATAAGAGATTATAACAACGATATATACGTGCCGATTCAGTCCGCGCTCATCAGGTTTAAGGATAGAGCTTTTGTGAGTAAAAATGATATTTCCCGGGGAGATTGGGACGATGAGGATGAAAACAAACAAACGCCGAATTATCACCAACTGGATAAAATTGTTGTTCAGGTGAATGAAACGGAATACCTAAATGCTACGACTGATGTGATCGGCCGGATGTTAAAACGACGCCACCGGGATATCCTCGATTTTGAAATTCAGGTTCCGGAGTTGCTCATTGAACAGCAGCAAAAAACTCAAGATACTTTCAATCTGGTGCTAGCTGTTATTGCCGGGATCTCTCTCCTTGTAGGAGGAATTGGGATTATGAATATTATGCTGGCTTCTGTATTAGAAAGAATTAAGGAAATCGGGGTTAGGCGCTCCTTAGGAGCTCAAAGACTTGATATTGTGTTACAATTTCTTTTTGAAGCAGTCTTTATTTCCTTGTTGGGAGGAATCATTGGTGTAATAATAGGGGTTTTGTCAGCCAAAACCATAGCTTCTTATGCAGGAATACCCACTGTTGTATCTGCCTGGAGTATTATTTTATCATTCGGGGTAGCTGCTACTGTAGGGCTGATTTTTGGGATCTACCCTGCTCAGAAAGCTGCACAACAAGACCCGATTAAAGCACTGCGAACAGATTAGCAGGCTTAATTACGAGAGTCGTGCGTTCGCACGACTCTCGTAATTAAATGCTGGTTATTTTGAAGTTGACAACCTGAATACTCTAGAACATATCCAAATAAAAAATATTAGAAAGACATTGTCCATGAATTCCATTATATACAGAATCCTGTTGCTTCCAATTTTTATTGCTTCTTTTGTTACTGGTTCTGCCCAGGATACCTTAATGACGCTCCGCCTTGAAGAAGTGATCGCTATTGCTCAGGGAGATGCACCCCAGGCTCGAATTGCGGAAACCAGATTGAATAACAATTACTGGCGTTACCAATCGTTTCTTGCTGATTATCGCCCCAGAATTGACTTTTTTGGAAATTTTGCCGACTTGAATCGCTCTTTGGAGGGGATTACTTTACCCGATGGAACAGTTGATTTCATCGAGCGTTCTTTTATACGGAATTTGGGACAGGTATCTCTGCGGCAGGAAGTTGCAGAGACCGGAGCAACGATCTTTACGAATACGCGCCTGGAACGCCTCGATATCCTGGCTACAGATAATGTCGACGGAAGTACTTCCTATCTTTTTTCTCCAATCTCCATCCGCTTTGAACAGCCCATATTTGCTTTTAATCCTTTAAAATGGAACAGGAAGGCAGAGCCGCTGCGCTATAAAGAATCTCAACGGATTTACTCAGAAGATATGGAACGGGTAGCTTTTGAATCTGTCGGGCTTTTCTTCGATCTGTTCATTGCGCAGTTGAATTTGGAAGCGGCAGAAAAAGAGAAATCGAACGCCGATACTTTATATAACTTGTCTAAAGGACGTTTTGAGGTTGGTCGTATTGCAGAAACTGAGCTGCTTCAAATTGAGCTTAGTGCCATGCGCGCCAATACAAACCTGGCACAGGCCACCCTAAACGTCCAGACCTCCAATGAAGCCTTAAGGAATTATCTGGGGATCACAAATGCCGTTCGGTTTTCTTTGCTTCCTCCTGAGAATATTCCCGTTTTTAATATTGACCCGGTGGCCGCTTTGGATATTGCCCGTGCTAACCGGAGTAAATCTATAGAATTTCAGCGAAGAGCTATTGAAGCACAGTTAAGAGTGGCCGAAAGCCGGGGGCAAATTGGACCTAACCTTAACATCGCCGGGGAGTTTGGCCTTCAGCAAAGAGTGGATGGAATTTCTGAGTTTTTTGATGGCTTACTGGATCAGGAGCGCTTCAATATTGCCCTTAATTTACCGATTGCGGATTGGGGGAAAGCTAAATCCAGATTGCAAATTGCAGAATCCCAACGTGATTTAGAGTTGATGAATATTGAACAGGAGCAGGTTAACTTCGAGCGCAACATCATACTGAAAGTTCAGCAGTTCAATCTTGTACGCGACCAAGTGGCATTGGCACAAAGAACGTATGAAATTGCTCAAAAGCGCCAAAGAATAACACGCCAGCGTTATTTGATCGGAAAGATTGGGATCACAGAACTCAATATTGCCATTACAGAAGAGGATAATGCCAGAAGGACTTATATTGGTGCGCTTCGGAATTTCTGGGTGGCTTATTATGAGTTGAGGAATTTGACTTTGTTTGATTTTGAAAATAATAAATCGCTGTTGAGGTAGACCGGGATTGAGCGTAGGCTGCGCCTACGTTGTAAAGCCATGTCCACCGTTTGGCTATGAGCTGTGCCTACGTCGTAGCATACCATAAAAAGCCATACGCTCAATCACGGTTTACATCCCCAATATTTCCGCTATCTTGATCCATTCCTGATCTGGAAATTTAGGCGTTTGAACCGCTTCATCCAGTGGGGTAAAGTGAATTTGGTTATTCTTAATACCAATTAATTTATTGGTAACGCCGTTGAGCAATGCATCTACAGAAGCAAAACCAAGGCGGGAAGCCAATAAACGATCCTCGGCAGTAGGGGAGCCTCCCCTTTGGAGGTGGCCAATGATAGTTACTTTAGTCTCATAATAATCAAACTCCTTCTGTACGCGGTCGGCTATGCCCATAGCTCCTCCCAATTCGTTTCCTTCAGCAACAATTACCAGGCTGAATAATTTTTTCCGTTTGGCTCCCATTTTTAAAGCATTGAGTAAGCCTTCCATAGAAGCTTCTTTTTCGGGGATTAAAACGCTGGAAGCACCACTGCCAATTGCAGTACTAAGTGCAATGAAACCGCTATGACGGCCCATAACTTCTATAAAAAATAAACGGTTATGGGAATCCGCGGTATCCCGGATCTTATCTACAGCTTCAATGGCGGTATTAACAGCCGTGTCAAAACCAATGGTTTGATCGGTGCCGTAAAGGTCGTTGTCAATAGTGCCGGGAAGGCCAATGAATGGAATATCGAATTCTTTTGAAAAAATATCCGCACCGGTTAAGGTTCCGTCTCCTCCAATAGCAATACATGCATCAATATCATGGGCCTGAAGGGATTCATAGGCTTGTTGGCGGCCTTCAGGAGTGCGGAAGGCTTTACTACGGGCGGTCTTTAATATAGTACCACCACGATGAATTATATTTCGAACATTATGGGTTTCCAGCCGCTTTATATCTCCATTAATCATACCTTCATAGCCTCTGATAATTCCGTACACATGCAGATCGTGAAAAGTAGCATGGCGAACAATAGCTCTGATAGCAGCATTCATGCCCGGAGCATCCCCACCTGAAGTAAATACGGCAATACGATGAATACTTTTTTGATTAGTCATCTGTATTTTACGCTTTGGTAAGCCGCAAAAATAATCCTTTTATTCATTTGATCGGTGCAGAGTTTTATTTATTTTTAAATTACACTCCAAAGAGCGAGGAGAAGAGGATAGATTAAATCTAGAAGATATAGAGAGGCTATTAAACTAATTGGCATTTAGATTTCAATAAATCGCAACTGATATCATTTACTTTTATAAATAATAATTTTACTCATTTAAAAATTTCTTGCTATGAATAAATGGCTATTTTCCTTATTGGGAGTTTTAATCATTCAGGTCGGAATTTCTCAGAATAACCGGGTCAATCCAGAATTACTTTGGGCTTTAGGAAGGGTTTCTCTGGAAGATGTTTCTTCTGACGGGAATTCGGTACTTTATGGCGTTACATATTATGATGTCGCTGCCAATAAAGGAAATAAAGATCTTTACATAATGCCAAAAGCGGGAGGGGAGGCAGTACAACTTACTCAAACAGAGGAGAGTGAGTATAATGGTCGTTTTCGCCCAGATGGAAAATGGGTGGCTTTTCTCAGAGATGGCGTGCTTTACGAAGTAAGTGTTGATGGCAATACCGAACGAAAAGTAGGCCTCGTAGATTGTAATGGCTTCGAATATGCACCAACTCAGAAGTTTATGTTTTTTATAAAAGACGTAAAATATGAACTGGCTCCTAATGAAATTCATAAAGACCTTCCAATGACGGAGGCTCGTGTGATTGATGACTTAATGTATCGCCACTGGAAAGGCTGGCATGACTATAAATACAGCAACATCTACACAATTCCCTACGAAGACGGAAAATTAACAGAAGAACCTGTAAATATCATTGGAGGACCTTACGATTCTCCGCTTCAACCTTTCGGAGGACTCGAAGAAATTGACTGGAGCCCCGACGGCCGTTTCATTGCTTACACTTGTAAAAAATCATCCGGTATTGAATACGCTCAATCCACTAATTCGGACATCTATCTTTATGATTTGGTGACGAGAGAAACCAGGAATTTATCTGAAAGTAATAAGGGGTATGACAAAGAACCTGCTTTTAGTCCTGATGGCAGGTATCTCGTTTGGAATAGTATGGAAAGGCCCGGCTTCGAAGCGGATCGCAACCGGATTATACTCTATGACTTGCAAAAAAATAAAACCAAGGAATTGACTAAAGATCTGGATCAGGATGCAAATCATCCCCAATGGTCGGCAGATGGGGAGAAACTATTCTTTTCCAGTGGGGTAAAGGCTACTTATCAACTGTTTGAAATGGAGGTTTCTAATGCTAAGATCCGCCAAATTACCGATGGTACCCATAACTTTTATGGATTTATTCCTTCTGGTGAAGAAATTGTAGCGGTTAAGGCAAGCATGTCTATGCCGCATGAGATTTATGCCGTTTCTGTAGCCGATGGGTCAGAAAGAGCATTGACAAGCATTAATAAGCAGGCACTTGCAAATGTAAAAATGGGCAAGGTAGAAAAAAGAATGATCCGAACGACAGATGGCAAAGATATGCTTACCTGGATCATTTATCCGCCTAACTTTGATTCGAATAAAAAATACCCCACTTTACTTTATTGTCAGGGAGGCCCCCAATCTGCTGTGAGTCAGTTTTGGTCTTACCGTTGGAATTTTCAAATCATGGCTGCGAATGATTACATAATTGTTGCTCCAAATCGTCGTGGATTACCTTCATTTGGCAGAGAGTGGAATGATCAGATCAGCGGAGATTGGGGAGGCCAGGCCATGCGAGACCTTCTGTCGGCTATTGATGAAGTGAAAAAGGAAAGTTATGTTGATGAGGATCGCTTAGGAGCTGTTGGAGCAAGCTTTGGTGGCTATTCCGTTTATTGGCTGGCCGGAAACCACGATAAGCGCTTCAAAGCTTTTATCTCTCATTGCGGGCTATATAACCTCGAAAGCTGGTATGGAACCACAGAGGAATTGTTTTTTGCTAATTTTGATTTAAAAGGCCCTTATTGGGTAGAAAATCCCCCGGAAAGTTATAAAAAGTATTCCCCGCATTTGTATGCAAAAAACTGGGATACACCCTTAATGGTCATTCATTGTGAGAAGGATTTTCGCGTCCCGATAGGAGAGGGGATGCAGGCTTTTCAGGCAGCTCAGGTAAAAGGTATTCCAAGTCGCTTCCTATATTTTCCTGATGAAGGGCACTGGGTAACAAAGCCCCAAAATGGCATTTTGTGGCAAAGAGAGTTTTTTAAATGGTTGGATACTTATTTAAAATGAGATAGATAGCTAGAAATAAAGCCTGTCACGTAAGTAGTTCTTGGGGCTGGGTAGGAAATTTTCTTTTTTGAGGGATGTTCTTTTTTTGAAATTTT